>NZ_JAQQGK010000019.1:0-47407 GCF_028550695.1 Pseudomonas sp. BLCC-B112 | reverse complement strand
TTAGCCGCCACCCGGCCATGGATGGCCGGTGGCGGCGGCCCACGGATCAATGCCGGAGTGAGGGCATGCCGAGCCTAAGCGAGGCACCGAGTGGAGGGGCAGAAGCGTTTTGCTTACTTTTGCGCTCTTCAAAAGTGAGCCGCTGTAAGAGCGGAACCGCCAGCGGCCGCACCCGCAGGAACGGATATGTACCCAAACCCGCTGCAAAAGCGAAACCGCCAGCGGCCGCACCCGCAAGAACGGATATGCACCCAAACCCGCTGTAAGAGCCATCCCTTTCAAGGTCTTTGCCTAAATCGCGTCCTACGCCAATTCCAGGATGAAATTCAGAAAAAAACGAGTTGAATTTGGCTCAGTCAGTATCTCTTTTGGTCAAAAAATGATCATTCTTTTAGGCTTTTTCCAAAGACCTTGAAAGGGATGGCTGTAAGAGCGGAACCGCCAGTAGCCACACCCGCAGCACCGGATATGTCCCCCCCCCCCAAAAAAAAAGCCCCAGGACTCAAACCACCCCCAACTCCCCCAACTGCCGCCGCGTCTCCCCCGCGGCCACATGATGAATCGCCCGCCACCCCAACGCTCTGGCCGCGACGATGTTCGGCGCATGATCATCAATGAACACCAACTCCTCAGGCGCCACCCCCGGCAAATGCGCACGAATGCGCCCCAAGGCCGTGTGATAGATCTCGGCATCCGGCTTGATCTGCCGCTCCTGCCCCGACACCACAATGTCGCGAAACCTCTGCAAAAACGGGTAATTCTCCCAGGCATAGGGAAAGGTTTCCTGGGACCAGTTGGTCAACCCGAACAGCGGCATCTGCGCCTGGTGCAGGTCCTCCAGCAGGGCCACGCCGTCTTCCAGCGGTCCCTTGAGCATCTCCGGCCAGCGCCCGTAATAGGCTTCGATCAGCGGCGCATGCTCGGGATGCTCGGCCACCAGGCTGCGGGTCGCTTCGGCCAGGGGCCGGCCGGCGTCTTGCCGGGTGTTCCAGGCCTGGGTGCAGACGGTGTCGAGGAACCACTGGCGACGGGTGTCGTCAGGGATCAGCTGGCGGTACAGGTGGTGCGGGCTCCAGTCGAACAGCACGCCACCAAAATCGAAAACCACGGCACGAATCGTCATCAACACTTCCTTTTGAGCGGTTGTGGGCCAGGGCGTCATCCTGCGACGCTGCGCAGCGCAATGCAATTTGCCGGTGGCCATTGGTCCGTTTGCCGGCACCCTCGGAGCAGATCGCAATCCAAAGGCTGTACCCGCCCTGTTGCGGGCTAGCACAGGAGCTGACCATGGCTGCCAAGAACCCCACGGGGCCGCGCTCGTCCGAGCACGCCTCGAATCCCCATGACCCGGGTTTCGACCCCGATTCGCCGGACCTCGCCGACCCCCAGGTCGATCCGGTGGGCCCGGCCAGGGCGCCCCTGGATCAGCCCGAACCCGAGCATCAGCGCAAGCGTTCGCGCGCCTACGACCCTCTGGCCAACCTGAGGAAATGACCGGGCGCCGACATGCGGCCGTCGCCGGATCGTTCTGCGGGTGTAAGGTAAAACGGCCAAGCCCCAGGCACGCTGACAAAAAGGAGGTGTCCATGAGTACGCCACTGTTGAACAAGTTGCAGATCAACGGTTATCAGGTATTGAGCGTCAACCACGGCCCCTGGAAGGTCTGCACCCCGGGTGACCGGCTCGCCACTTTTGGCACCCGGGAAGAAGCCCTGGCCTTTGCTGCCACCTTGCCGCTGCGCAGGGAAGCACCGGCCACCAAGCTTCGATAGCACCCGGCAGAAAAAAGCCCCGATCGGTTCGGGGCTTTTTTGTGTCCGGGCTGCTGCAAGCGCCGGGTCAGTCGACAATCACCGGCTCGTTCGGATCATCGCTCAGGCACACGGTCAATTGCTCCCCGGCCTTGTTGAACGCGCAGCGGGGCAGGGATTGCTGCTTGATGAAGCTCAGCGGCGGCAGGATGAACACTGCCGCCAGCACCAGCGCCCACAGGGTCTGCAGAAACAGCACATCGGCGCTGTGGGCGGCGGGCCGTGAGACGAGGCGGCGGCGCCAGTACAGGTACAGGCCGCTGATGAAGAGTACGCCGACGACGCCCATCATGTAGTCCAGCTCCCAGGCCTGCGGGCTGAACGCGCGGCTGCCATCCTCATCATCCGGGTAGGTGAGCCGCCACCACACCCCCAGCAGCAACGGCACCAGCCCGGACATCAGCCAGGCCATGCGCGCGCCGGGCATCCGGGTCAGCAGGGCCAGAACCAGGCCAATCAGGCACAGCACCCAGGCAAACAGGTACAGCTGAAAACCCATGGCGCCGCCGAACAGCGTGCCGCTGACATCCCGCGGTTGCATCATTTGCACGTCGCACAGCAGCATCACCGACAGCGGGATGGCGACGACGATCCAGCACAGGGGGCGGTACAGCCACAACCACAGGGTAAACAGGCGAGACATGGTCACACTCATCAAGGTAGAGAACAGGTAGAAAGAAGCCGGGGTGACGCTCAGTCGACAATCACTCGGGTGTCCGGACCCAGGCACAGGCTCAACTGATTGCCGGCTCGGTCGAAGGCGCAATAGGGCAGGGGTTTGCGGGTGATGGCCAGCAGCGGTGGGAGCATGAAGGTCGCCGCCAGCATCAGGGCCCACAGGGTGCGCAGCACCAACAGATTGCCAGTGGCGGGCGGACGCGGCTTGAGCCGCTGCTGACGCAACAAGTAGACGCCGCTGTAGACCAGGGCAAAGCCGAAGACCATCACATAGTCCAGCTCCCGGGGCTGGATGCTGAAGAGCAGGTTGCCGTCGAAATCATCCGGGTAGTTGATCCGCCACCACAGGCCCAGCAGCCCTTGCACCAGCCCGGCGACGATCAAGGCCAGGCGCGCGCCGGGCACCCGGGTCAGCAGCGCCAGCACCAGGCCCAGGACGCTGAGGGCCCAGCCGCCCAGGTACATCACAAAGCCCATGGAGCCGCCGAACAGGGTGCCGCCGACCTCCCGGGGCACGATCAGGTTCAGGTTGCAATGGATCATGCTGGCCAGGGGCGCGGCGACGGCGATCCAGCACAGCGGGTAGTAGAGCCGGGACCAGAGGGTGTACAGGCGGGACATGAAGGAACTCGAGAGTAACAGGGACGATGAGGGAGGGCGGCTCAGGTTCAAACCAACAGCAAACCGCAGGCAGCCGCGAACAGCACCAGGGCAAGGCTGATGCCCACCAGGGGAATGCGGAACCAGTAACGGATCGCCAGCACCCACAGGCTGGCAAGAAACCCCAGGCCGATCAGCAACAAGCCACGGGCCTCCAGCAGCAGGACCGGGTGCAGCCAGGCCAGGTAGCCATAGACCAGGCCGAACAGCATGGCGCCCAGGCTGTGGCTGGCGTTGAAGCCGACCCAGGCCCGCCACAGGCTGGTCTGACGGGTGATCATCGGCGACACCTGGCGCATGCGTTCGGCCAGGGCCGGATCACGGGGCTGGAATTTGTCGCTGGCGAAGGTGTAGATCAGGTGCAAGGTGCCGAGCAGCAGCACGATGGCTGAGCTGGCGATGATCAGGGCAGGGGCCAACACGTTTCTTCCTTGGGCGGTGCTCGGGTGCGCGGAGTATGCAGCGGCGCCCGAGGTTTTGCACCTGCGGGCGCGGCTTTTTTACCGGCACGGGGCAGGGCGGCGGGCGCCCTGCCCAGGCCCTCAGAAGTGCTCGGCGTCGAGGCCGAACAGCGAGTCACTGCCGGCGCGGATGCTCTGCTCCAGGCTGAGGATGCGCGGCAGCAGGCGGCTGAAGTAGAAGCGCGCGGTGGCCAGCTTGGCGCCGTAGAAACCGTCGTCCTCGGAGCGCTTGTGCTCGGCCACCTGGGCCATGCGCGCCCACAGATAGGCATAGGCCACGTAGCCGAACAGTTGCAGGTACTCGACGCAGGCGCTGCCCACCGCGTGGGGGTTGTGCGCCGCCTGTTCGCGCAGCCAGTCGCTGAGGTCTTCCAGGCGCTGCACCGCGTCCAGCAGCTCGGCGGCGTAGGCGGCGCCGGGCAGGTAGGCGTAGTCGCGGATCTCGCCGGTGAACAGGCGCAGGGCCACACCGCCATTGCCCACCACCTTGCGCCCCAACAGGTCCAGGGCCTGGATGCCATTGGTGCCTTCGTAGATCTGGGCGATGCGCACATCACGCACCAATTGCTCCTGGCCCCACTCGCGGATGTAGCCGTGGCCGCCGAAGACCTGCTGGCCGAGCACGCAGCTGTCCAGCCCGGTGTCGGTGAAGAACGCCTTGGCCACCGGGGTCAGCAGCGCCACCAGGGCCTCGGCGTTTTGGCGCTCAACGGGCTGGTCGGCGAACTTGGCCAGGTCCAACTGCTGGCCGACGTAGCTGGCAAAGGCCCGGCCGCCTTCGGTCATGGCCTTCATGCTCAGCAGCATGCGCCGCACATCGGGGTGGACGATGATCGGGTCGGCGATCTTGTCCTTGGCCACCGGGCCGGCCGGGGAGCGGCTCTGGATACGTTCGCGGGCGTAGGTGCGGGCGTTCTGGTAGGAGTTCTCGGCGCAGCCGATGCCCTGGATGCCGATGGACAGGCGCTCGTAGTTCATCATGGTGAACATTGCCGCCAGGCCCTTGTTGGCCTCGCCGATCAGCCAGCCGCTGGCGCCGTCGAAGTTCAGCACGCAGGTGGCCGAGGCCTTGATGCCCATCTTGTGTTCGATGGAGCCGCAGCTCACCGCGTTGGCCGCGCCGAGGTTGCCGTTGGCGTCCACATGGATCTTCGGCACCAGGAACAGCGAGATGCCCTTGGGCCCGGCCGGGGCGTCCGGCAGCTTGGCCAGCACCAGGTGGATGATGTTCTCGGTCAGGTCCTGCTCGCCGCCGGTGATGAAGATCTTGCTGCCGCTGATGCGGTAGCTGCCGTCGGCCTGGGGTTCGGCGCGGGTGCGGATGATCCCCAGGTCGGTGCCGGCGTGAGCCTCGGTCAGGCACATGGAGCCGGCCCAGCGGCCTTCGTACATCGGCGGCAGGTACAGCTGCTTGAGCGCTTCGCTGGCGTGGGCGTCGATGGCCAGGCAGGCCCCGGAACTCAGGGCCGAGTACAGGGCGAAGCTGGAGTTGGCGGCGTAGAGCATCTCTTCGAACTGCACCGCGAGCATCTTCGGCATGCCCATCCCGCCGTAGGCCGGGTTGCCGCTCAGGCCGACCCAGCCGCCCTGGATATAGGTGCTGTAGGCCTCCTTGAAACCGGCCGGGGTGCGTACCTGCCCGGCGTGCCAGCTGGCGCCTTCCTCGTCGCCGCTGCGGTTGAGCGGGGCGATCAGATTGCCGGTGACCTTGGCCGCTTCTTCGAGAATGGCGTCGGCGGTGTCACCGTCCACGGTATCGGCCAGGGCCGGCAGACGGGCCCAGAGCTTGGGCGCGTTGAACACTTCATGCAGGACAAAGCGCATATCGCGCAGCGGAGCATTGAATTCGGGCATTGCAGGAACCTCGGGCAAAAGGGGAGGTTGAACGGCCGTAGCCGCATGAATCGAAAACGCCAAGCCCGCCCCCTTGTAGGAGCCGGCTTGCCGGCGAAGAGGCCCGCGAGCCATGTATCGACCTGGCCGACGCCTTCGCCGGCAAGCGGAGCGCCGCCCGGCCAGCTCCTACAGGGGCTGGGTCGGTGTATTCAGGCTAGAGGTTTTTCGCCATGTCGCGCAGGACGAACTTCTGGATCTTGCCGGTGGAGGTCTTGGGCAATGTGCTGAAGACCACGGTGCGCGGCACCTTGAAGCCCGCCAGGTGTTCGCGGCAGAAGGCGATGATCTCGGCTTCGCTCACGTCCTGATGATCGGCCTTGAGGGTGATGAAGGCGCAGGGGGTTTCGCCCCATTTTTCGTCGGGCCGGGCCACCACCGCTGCTTCCAGCACCGCCGGGTGGCGATAGAGCACGCCTTCCAGCTCGATGGTGGAGATGTTCTCGCCGCCGGAAATGATGATGTCCTTGAGTCGGTCGCGAATTTCGATGTAGCCGTCGGGGTGGGTCACCCCCAGGTCGCCGGTGTGGAACCAGCCGCCCTCGAAGGCTTCGGCGGTGGCCGTGGGGTTCTTCAGGTAGCCCTTCATCACGGTATTGCCGCGCATGAAGATCTCGCCGATGGTCTGGCCGTCCCGGGGCATGGGTTCGAGGGTCTTCGGATCGGCCACCATCACCCCTTCCAGGGTCGGGTAGCGCACGCCCTGGCGCGACTTGATCTGCGCCCGCTGCTCCAGCGGCAGCTCGTCCCAGGCCGCGTGCCAGGCGCACAGGGTCACCGGGCCGTAGACCTCGGTCAGGCCGTAGACGTGGGTCACCTTGATGCCCATCTCCTCCACGGCGCCGATCACCTTGGCCGGTGGCGCGGCCCCGGCCACCATGGCGTTGACCGGGTGGTCGATGGCCGCCTTGGCCGAGTCCGGCATGTTCACCAGGGCATTGAGCACGATGGGCGCGCCGCACAGGTGAGTGACCTGATGCTCGCGGATCAGGTTGAGGATCTTCTGCGGGTCGACCCGGCGCAAAAACACATGCACCCCGGCCAGGGCGGTGACGGTCCAGGGGTAGCACCAGCCATTGCAGTGGAACATCGGCAGGGTCCACAGGTACACCGGGTGGTTGCCCATGGCCCAGGTCATCTGGTTGCCCAGGGCATTGAGGTAGGCGCCGCGGTGGTGATAGACCACGCCCTTGGGGTTGCCGGTGGTGCCTGAGGTGTAGTTCAGGGCGATGGCCTGCCACTCGTCGTCCGGCCACTGCCAGGCAAACTCCGGATCGCCCTCGGCGAGAAAGGCCTCGTAGTCCAGATCGCTGACCGGCTGGCCTTCGCCGTACTCGGGGTCGTCAAGGTCGATCACCAGCGGCGGGTGCTCGAGCATGGCCACGGCGGCGTGGATCACCTCATGGAACTCGCGGTCGGCGATCAGCACCTTGGCTTCGCCGTGGGCCAGCATGAAAGCGATGGCCTCGGCGTCCAGGCGCACGTTGAGGGCATTGAGCACGGCGCCGATCATCGGCACGCCAAAATGCGCTTCAAGCATCGCCGGGATATTCGGCAGCATCACCGCCACCGTGTCGTTCTTGCCGATACCGCGTCCGGCCAGGGCCGAGGCCAGACGCCGGCAGCGGCTGTAGGTCTGGGCCCAGGTGCGGCGGATCGAACCGTGGATCACCGCCGGATAATCGGGGTAAACCGCCGCGGTGCGTTCGATGAAGCTCAAGGGGGAGAGGGCGATATGGTTGACGGCAGACGGCGCCAGGCCTTGCTCGTAGATGGACATGGTTCGGGTACCCGGTGGCTGATTATTAGCTCTATTGGCCGAGGCTTTTTGCAGGCGCTCGGTGACTTATCCGGGGTCTTTTATATACTGCTTGTCGATTGATATGGAAGTACTACCTGAGTTGTATAGTAGTTATACTATATTGAATCTTCGCTGTTGCCACCCACAGGTTGATCGACCATGCCCACCTCCACCCACCTGAGCCGCTGGCGGCAGCTCCAGCGCGAAGGCCGCTTGCCGGACTCGCCCTGGCTGGGCCACGACCCGCAACCGAGCCTGCTGCTGGACGCCCGGGCGCAGCCGCTGGACCTCAACCCGGCATTGCGCCAATGGCTGGACGATGCGGCCACTGGTGATCTCGCGGCGCTGCTGCCGATCAACCACCCGGCCCTGGTACGGGCCTGTCTGGAGCAACAGCGCGCCATCGAACAGGTGGAAGCCCAGTGGGGCGAACGCATCCTGCTCTGGAGCTTTATCCCCGATCCGCATCGCCAGCGGGTGCTGGCCCGCTGTCAGGATGCCACCGCCCAGGTCCAGGCCGAGCGCGAGTCGGCCAAGGCCCGGCGCCTGTACCGGCTGATCACCGAGAACACCACCGACCTGATTTCCCGGCACACCCCGGACGGCACCTTCCTCGACGCCTCGCCGGCTTCCTGGACCCTGCTTGGCTACTGGCCCGAACAACTGCGCGGCCTGCTGGCCCGCAGCCTGTTCCATAGCCAGGACCTGGCCGGGCTGATGCAGCGCACTCAGGACGCCCTGGAGCAGGACGGCTACCACACCATGACCTACCGCATCCGCCATCGCGACGGTCATTACCTGTGGTTCGAAACCGCCTGCCGCGGCATCCGCGACACCTACACCGGCACCGTGGTTGAAGTGGTGGCGGTGTCCCGGGACATCACCGCCCGGGTCCAGGCCGAAGAGAACAAGCGGCGCCTGGCCGAAGTGGTGGAAGCCAACCCCGACCCGGTGCTGTTCATCCAGCCCGGGGGCGCGGTGACCTACCTCAACCCGGCCGCGCGGCGCACCCTGGGGCTTGCCGCCGGGCAGGCGATGCCGGAGCTGGCGGCGATCCTCAGCCAGGAAGTGCTGCAGAGCCTGCAACAGGAAGGCTGGAGCTGTGCCGAGCGCAGCGGCCGTTGGAGTGTCGAGACGCGCCTGCAACCCCCGGCGGGCGGCAGTTCGGTGCCGGTTTCACTGATGCTCCTGGCCCATCGCGCCGCCAGCGGCGAGCGTTTCTACTCCCTGGTGGCCCACGACCAGAGCGAGCGCGAACTGCGCGAGGCCCAGCAGCGCCATCACCAGGACGAACTGGCCCACACGGCGCGTCTGGTGACCCTGGGTGAACTGGCCTCGGGCATCGCCCACGAGATCAACCAGCCCCTGGCGGCGGTGGTCAATTACGCCAACGCCAGCCAACGCTATCTGCAGGCCCTGGACACTCAGCCCGAGGCGGCCCGCAAGGTCGCCCAGGGCCTGGAGCGGATCGCCGAACAGGCGACCCACGCCGCCGAAGTGATCAAGCGCCTGCGGGCCTTTCTGCGCAAGGGCGGGCGCCGGGTGCAGGCCCTGGACCTCGCCGAAGTGGCCCGGGAAACCGTGCGCCTGTGCGCCTGGGAAGCCCAGGCCAGCCAAGTGACGATCGACTTGCAACTGGCGGATAATCTGCCGCCGGTGTACGCCGACCGGGTGCTGCTGGAACAGGTGCTGCTGAACCTGCTGCGCAACGCCATCGAAGCCAATCGCGAAGTGCACCCGCAGCAAGGCTCGCACATTGTGCTGGGCGCCGAAGCGGCGGCCGAAGGCGGGGTGCGGATCAGCGTCAGCGACCAGGGCCCCGGGGTGTCTGCCGAGCAGTTGCCCCAGCTGTTCACCCCGTTCTACACCAGCAAGGCCAACGGCCTGGGGCTCGGACTGTCCATGAGCCGCAGCATCGTCGAAGGCTTTGGTGGCGACTTGCAGGCTCAGCTCCAGGAGCGTGGCTTGACGATGTGCTGCCACCTGCCGGCCACGGCCCCGGCCGATCCCGATGCAACTTCCCACCCGACAACAGGAGCAAGGCAATGACAAGTGAGGCGCAGCAGCTGGTGTACGTGGTCGACGACGACCCGGGCATGCTCGACTCCACCGTCTGGCTCCTGGAGTCGGTGGGCCTCAAGGCGCTGCCGTTCACCAGCGGCCGCGAGTTTCTCGAACACTGCGACCCCAGCCTCAATGCCTGCGTGCTGCTGGATGTGCGCATGCCCGGCATGGGCGGCCTGAACGTCCAGGAAGAGTTGCGCCAGCGCGATATCCACCTGCCGCTGATCTTTGTCAGCGGCCACGCCGACGTGCCCATCGTGGTCCGCGCCTTCAAGGCCGGGGCGGTGGATTTCATCGAGAAGCCCTACAACGAACAGCTGCTGCTGGACAGCGTGCAGCAGGCCCTGAGCCGCGCCGACCGCCATCAGCACCAGAGCGCCGGTCAGGCCCGGGTGCAAGGTTTGCTGGAGAGCCTGACGCCACGGGAGAAGGACGTGTTGCTGCCGCTGGTGCAGGGCTATAGCAACCGCGAGATCGCCGAGCAACTGGGGGTCAGCGTCAAGACCATCGACCTGTACCGCTCACGGGTGATGAAGCGCATGCAGGCCGAGCACCTGCCGCAGCTGGTGGGCATGGCGATTGCCGCCGGGCTGGTGGACCCGCTGCAACTGCGCTGAGGCTCAGGCCACCGCGCTGTGCAGCGGCGCGCCCCCCAGCAGGCGCTCGATGGCGCCGCTGAGCAGGTTTTCCAGCAGGGCTTCGCGTTCACGCTCGGCCAGCGGTTGCTCGCTGAGCCAGCTGGGGGCGCTGTTCAGCAGGTTGGCCAGGGCGTGGGCGGCGGCGCGCTGGGCCTGCGGACCTAGGCCGGGCGGGGTGCCCAGCAGTTGCAGCAGCTGTTGCTCGTAACGCTCGCGCAATTGCCCGACCCGCAGTTGCTGGTCGGGATTGAGGCAGCCGCTGTCGCGCTCCACCAGACGAAAATGCCGCGGCAATTCCCGGTGCAGCTTCAAGTGGGCGCGGATCAGCGCCGGCAGGCAGTCGCCCTGCAACTTGCGCCGTTGCAGGCGCTTGAGGGTGCTGTGCAGCTCATCGAAGAACTCTTCGATCAGGTCCAGCAGCAGGTGCTGCTTGCTCGGGTAATGGTGGTACAGCGAGCCCGGGGTCAGCCCCAGATGGCTTGCCAGCTCACGCATGCCGACCTGGCCGAAGCCCTTGCTGGCGAACAGCTCCAGGGCCTTGTCGCGGCTGTCGGCAAAGCGTGAGCAGCGCTCAGCCATAGGTATGGAAACCCCGACCGGTCTTGCGCCCCAGGTAGCCGGCGGCAACCATTTCCTTGAGCAGCGGCGCGGGGCGGTACTTGCTGTCGTTGAAACCATCATAGAAGGCTTCAAGGATCGCCAGCAGGGTGTCCAGGCCGATCAGGTCGGCCAGGGCCAGCGGGCCGATGGGCTGGTTGCAGCCCAGGCGCATGCCGGCGTCGATGTCCTCGGCGCTGGCCAGGCCTTCCTGGAACACCAGGATCGCCTCGTTGATCATCGGCACCAGGATGCGGTTGACCACAAACCCCGGGCGGTTGCCGGCGGTGATCGCGGTCTTGCCCAGGCGCTCGGCCATGTCCATGGCCAGGGCGTGGGTCGCATCGCTGGTCTGCAGGCCGCGGATCACCTCGATCAGGCCCATCACCGGCACCGGGTTGAAAAAATGCAGGCCGATAAAGCGCTCGGGGGCGCTTACGCTGGCCGCCAGTTGGGTGATCGACAGCGACGAGGTGTTGGAGGCGATCACGCACTCGGCGCTGACCTGGGCGGCGATCTGCTGCAGCACCTTGAGCTTGAGGTCGAGGTTCTCGGTGGCGGCTTCGATCACCAGTTGCGCGTCCTTGAGCACGCTGTAATCGGTGCTGATGCGGATCTTGTCCAGGGCGGCGCGCTTGTCGTCTTCGCTCAAGGTGCCTTTGCTCACCTGACGGTCGAGGTTCTTGCCGATGGTGGCCAGGGCTTTTTCCAGGGCGCCCTGGGCGATGTCCAGCAGGGTTACGTCGAAGCCCGCCTGGGCGCAGACCTGGGCGATGCCGTTGCCCATGGTGCCGGCGCCGATCACCCCGATATTTGCAAGATTCATCTTCAGCTCTTCCTTTGTTCATGGCCTTCGCGGAGCATGGCGCGGTTGCCTTGCCCTGCGGGTTATCCAGCGCGAGTCTAGAGCCGCACACGGTGGCCGGCCTATGCCAAAAGCGGTCAAGGGTGTTGGCGTTTTTTGCCATAGGTCCAGCTACGGGAGCACAGCCTCTACATGCGTGAAACGGATTCGGTCGCGGTCTATTTTGTCCGGGTGATGACCCACGCCCTGCGCCAGCAGCCGGCGCGGCTGGCGGCGGTACTGAGGGAGGCCGGCATCGACCCGGCGCTGCTCGACCAGCCCCGGGCGCGGGTGCCCGGCAGTGCCTTTGCCGCGCTGTGGCTGATCCAGATCCGCGAGTTGCAGGACGAATTCTTCCAGCTCGACTCTCGGGGCATGCCGCCGGGGGCTTTCGCCCTGATCTGCCGCGGGCTGATCCAGGAGCCCAACCTGGAAAAGGCCTTGCGCCAGTGCCTGAACAACTTTGGCCTGTTTTTACGGGACGTCGGCGCCAGCCTCAGCCTGCGGGGCAAGCGCGCGGTGATCAGCCTGGACAGCCGCTGCGACGATCCGCTGCGTAGCCATTACGCGGAGGAAACCCTGCTGGTGCTGATCATCAGCCTGTTGTGCTGGCTCGGCGGGCGGCGGATTCCCATCGACCGCGCTGATTTTCGTCATTCACGCCTGAGTCTCAGCGACGACCCGCTGCTGTGGGGCAGCAACCTGACCTGGAACGCCGGGCGCACCGAGATCGAATTTGCCAGTCGCTTTTTGCGCCTGCCGGTGGTCCAGGATTTGGCCTCGCTCAAGGTGTTCCTGCGCAGCGCCCCGCAATGGCTGGTGATCCGCTTTCGCAACCAGCACGGCCTGACCCGCCAGGTGCACCAACGCCTGCGCAGCTGCCACTACAGCCAGTGGCCGACCCTGGAAGCCTTCGCCCGCGAAGTGCAGATGAGCGCCAGCACCCTGCGCCGGCGCCTGGAGCGCGAGGGCGGCTCCTATCAAGAGATCAAGGACGAAGTACGCCGCGGCGTGGCCGTCGAACTGCTACGCCGCACCAGCGTCAGCATCAGCGAGATTGCCGAACTGACCGGCTTCCAGGAGCCCAGCGCCTTCCACCGCGCGTTCAAGAAATGGACCGGCGAAAGCCCCGGTCGCTACCGCGCCCGCCTCAACCCAACCCTGTAGCCGCTGCCGCAGGCTGCGCACGGCTCCGCAGGAGACGCGGGGATTTTGAAGGCGCTGTAGATTCGGCGGGAGATCGCCAAGCAAGGCCCTGCGGGCCTTTGCGCAGCTTCGCAGGCTCAGCAGCGGCTACAGGTTTTCATTGGGGTTAGACCGGGCTGCGGCCGGGCATCTGGATGCCGTGCTGTTGCACGCGGCGGTACAGGGTGGCGCGGGAGATGCCCAGGGCCTTGGCAGCTGCGACGGGTTTCCAGCGGTGGCGCACCAGGGCGTCGAGCAGGGCCTGGCGCTCGGGGCTGGTGGCGGTTTCCAGGGCGGGCAGGGCGCCTTCGGCGGCTGTGCCGCGCAGTTGTTCGGGCAAGTCATGCAGTTGGATCAGCGGCCCTTCGCACACGGCGCAGGCGTAGCGCAGCACGTGGCGCAATTGCCGCACGTTGCCCGGCCAGCGGTAGCCCAGCAGGCATTCCAACGCCGCATTGCCCAGTTGCACCGGCGCGCCGCAGCGCTTGGATTCTTCTTCGACAATCTGTGTGATCAGTGCCAGCCGGTCGCTGCGTTCGCGCAGCGGCGGCAGCTGAAAGCGCGCGCCACCGAGGCGGAAATACAGGTCTTCGCGAAAGCTGCCTTCGGCCACCAGCGCTTCCAGGTCGCGGTGGGTGGCGCAGATCACTTGGATATCCACCGCCTTGCGCTGCGCGGCCCCCAGCGGCGCCACTTCACCCTCGGCCAGCACCCGCAGCAGGCGGGTCTGCAAGGCCAGGGGCATGTCGCCGATTTCATCGAGGAACAGGGTGCCGCCATCGGCCTGTTGCAGCAGCCCCTGCATGCCCTTGCTCGACGCCCCGGTAAAGGCTCCGGCGACATAGCCGAACAGCTCGCTCTCGATCAGGTTCTCGGGAATCGCCGCGCAGTTCACCGCGACAAAGGGCCGGTCCCGACGTTGGCTGGCCTGGTGCAACTGGCGGGCGAAGACTTCCTTGCCGGAGCCGGTCTCGCCCTGGATCAGCACCGGCAAATGCCGGTCCTTGACCCGCACCGCCAGGCGCAGGCTCTGTTCCACTCGCGGGTCCAGCGGTTCGCCGGCCAGGCTCAGGCGCGGGCGACTCTGGGGCCGGCGCGGCGCCTGCAAGCGGCCATGCAGCTCGGCGGACAGCGGGCACAGGGCTTCGTCCCGGGCGCGCTGCAACAGCTGCGGGTCGAACACCTGGGTGATGTGCTGCGGCAAGCGGCCATAGCGGCGTAGCAGGTAATGGCGCGCCGCCGGGTTCAGGGCCCGCAGGCAACCGTCATCGTCCCAGGCCAGCAGGTAATCGGGCTGGCTGTCGACATAGCCCGGGCTGGCATGGGCCCGCAGCACCCAGTAGCCCTGGGCGCTGTTCATGAAGAACGCCTGTTCGATCTCCCGCGCGCTCTGCACCACCATCTGCCGGATCAGGTGCTGGGAACGGCGGTCATCTGGGGAGCGCACCGCCGACACGTCCAGCACCCCCAGCAGCTCGCCCTGGGGATCGAACACCGGCGCGGCGGAGCAGGTCAGGCCGATAAACGCGGCGCGAAAGTGGTCGCGCTTGTGCACGGTGATCGGCGTGCGCGCGGTGAGCACCGCCGCCACGCCGCAGGTGCCTTCTTCACCCTCCGACCAGCAGGTGCCCAGGTACAGCCCGGCCTTGCGGCAGTCGTTGCGCAAGGTGGATTCCACCCGGTAGTCGATGGTCTGGCCCTGGGCGTCGGTGAGCAGCACGCAGTAGTCGGCGTCGCGCACCCGGCCATGCAGGCGCGCCACTTCTTCGCTGGCAATGCGCAGGAACAGCTCGGAGCGCTCACGGCATTCCTTAAGCACGTTCTCGGAAAGGATGCGCGGCCCCTGCAGCGAACCGGGGTCCAGTTGGTGCTGCTCCATGGAGCGCCGCCATGAATCGAGGATCAGGCTCGGCACGGGCGCCTGGGGCAGGTGCGCGGCGTTTTTCAGCACTCGGCTGACGCAGTCCACGTGGGCTTTTGAATGTGCGGAAAGCATGAAGGCCTCCGGTTGCAGCTTCTTATCGTTGTCGGCGCATTAAGCGCCGATCCGCCGCCCTCGACAAGCACCGAACGCCGCCGGGACGGCAGTGAGACGCAACGTCTCAAGGTCTCGCCAAGGCCCCGTGCAGCCTGACATGCGACGTCTCACGGGCAGTTGGCTTCAACGCGTCGCAGCAAGCCTGTCAGCCGCTCTGGAACGGCCTTTTGCAGAGGTTTTCCGACAACTGGCACCGGCCTTGCTCTGGCTCTGTTCAACCAGCGTCGACTGGCCCATCGAAGAATAAGAACGAGGTGCCCGATGTTTTCTCCTGCCTGTGCTCCGCCCGCGGTGAGCTCATGAACCGCGGCCCCCTGACCGTCGGCATCATCGCCAACCCGGCCTCGGGCCGTGATGTGCGTCGCCTCACCGCCAATGCCGGGCTGTTCTCCAGCACCGACAAGGTCTCGGTGATCCAGCGCCTGCTGGCGGCCTTTGGCGCCACCGGCATCACCCAGGTGCTGATGCCCACTGACATGACCGGCATCGCCGCCGCGGTGCAGAAAAACAGCCGCAGCCGCCAGGCCCGGGAGCAGCACTGGCCGGCCCTGGAGTTTCTCGACCTGACCCTGCGCCAGAGCGTCGAGGACACCCGCCAAGCCGCACGCTGGATGGCCGAGCGCGGGGTGTCGCTGATCGCCGTGCTCGGGGGCGATGGCACCCACAAGGCGGTGGCTGCCGAGGTCGGCGATATTCCGCTGCTGACCCTGTCCACCGGCACCAACAACGCCTTTCCGGAACTGCGCGAAGCCACCAGCGCGGGGCTGGCCGGTGGGCTCTACGCCAACGGCCGGGTGCCCGCCGAGATCGCCCTGCGGCGCAACAAGCGCCTGCTGGTGCGCGAGCCGTCCCGGGGCCTGTGCGAAGTGGCCCTGGTGGATGTGGCGGTGTCGCCCCTGGCCTTTGTCGGTGCCCGGGCCATCAGCCGCGCCAGTGATCTGGCCGAGGTCTTCGTGACCTTCGCCGAGCCCCAGTCCATCGGCATTTCCGCCCTTTGCGGGCTGTGGCTGCCAGTGACTCGCCAGGAACCCCACGGCGCCTGGATGCGCCTGGACCCGCAGTCCCCCGAAGCGCTGCTGGTGCCCCTGGCCCCCGGCCTGCTGCAGGGCTGCGGCGTGCTGGAGTCCGGTTACCTGCAACCCAACGAGCCCCAGCCGCTGTGCCTGAGCGCCGGCACCCTGGCCCTGGATGGCGAGCGCGAGATCGAATTCAACCCCCACGACCGGCCCACGGTCACCCTGGATGCCGGCGGCCCGCTGAGCATCGACGTCAACGCGGTCCTGGCACACGCGGCGCGCCAGCGCCTGCTGGCCATCGACCGCGATCACCGGCAACACCCCGTGAACCTTCAGTCCGAAGACACCCTGGAGAATAAAAATGTCGACACCCCTGACCACTGACCAGTTGCTCCACGCCTACCGGGTGATGCGCACCATCCGCGCATTCGAAGAACGCCTGCACGTGGAATTTGCCACCGGCGAGATCCCCGGTTTCGTCCACCTCTACGCCGGGGAAGAAGCCTCGGCCGCCGGGGTCATGGCCCACCTGCGCGACGACGACTGCATCGCCTCCAACCACCGCGGCCACGGCCATTGCATCGCCAAGGGCGTGGACGTGTTCGGGATGATGGCGGAGATCTACGGCAAGAAGACCGGGGTCTGCCAGGGCAAGGGCGGCTCCATGCACATCGCCGATTTCGAGAAGGGCATGCTCGGCGCCAACGGCATCGTCGGTGCCGGGGCGCCGCTGGTGGTGGGCGCGGCCCTGGCCGCCAGGCTGCAAGGCACCGACGGTGTGTCGGTGGTGTTCTTCGGTGATGGCGGCTCCAACGAGGGCGCGGTGTTCGAGGCCATGAACATGGCCTCGGTGTGGAACCTGCCGTGCCTGTTCATTGCCGAGAACAATGGCTACGCCGAGGCCACGGCGTCCAACTGGTCGGTGGCCTGCGACCACATCGCCGACCGCGCCGCCGGTTTCGGCATGCCCGGGGTGACGGTGGACGGCTTTGATTTCTTTGCCGTGCACGAAGCCGCCGGCGCCGCCGTGGAGCGGGCCCGGGCCGGGGAGGGGCCGTCGCTGATCGAGGTCAAGCTGACCCGCTACTACGGCCACTTCGAGGGCGACGCCCAGACCTACCGCGCGCCGGATGAGGTCAAGCATTACCGCGAGCACAACGACTGCCTGATGCAGTTCCGCGAACGCACCACCCGTTCGGGGCTGGTGCAGGCCAGCCAGCTGGACCAGATCGATGCCGAGGTGGAAGCGCTGATCGAAGACGCGGTGCGCAAGGCCAAGTCCGACCCCAAACCGAGCCCCGCCGACCTGCTCAGCGACGTGTACGTCGCTTATCCATAACGCCCCACAGAACAACAAGAGACCACCATCATGGCGAGAAAAATCAGTTACCAGCAGGCCATCAACGAAGCCCTGGCCCAGGAAATGCGGCGCGACCCCAGCGTGTTCATCATGGGTGAAGACGTGGCGGGCGGCGCCGGCGCCCCCGGCGACAACGACGCCTGGGGCGGTGTGCTCGGGGTGACCAAGGGCCTCTACCATCAATTCCCCGGGCGGGTGCTGGACACACCGCTGTCGGAGATCGGCTACGTCGGTGCCGCAGTCGGCGCCGCCACCCGTGGCGTGCGCCCGGTGTGCGAGCTGATGTTCGTCGACTTCGCCGGCTGCTGCCTGGACCAGATCCTCAATCAGGCAGCGAAGTTTCGCTACATGTTCGGCGGCAAGGCCCAGACCCCGCTGGTGATCCGCACCATGGTCGGCGCCGGCCTGCGCGCCGCGGCCCAGCACTCGCAAATGCTCACCTCGCTGTGGACCCACATCCCCGGACTGAAAGTGGTCTGCCCGTCGTCGCCTTACGACGCCAAGGGCCTGTTGATCCAGGCCATCCGCGACAACGACCCAGTGATCTTCTGCGAGCACAAAATGCTCTACAGCCTGCAGGGCGACGTGCCGGAAGAGTCCTACGCGATTCCCTTCGGCGAGGCCAACTTCCTGCGCGACGGCAAGGACGTGACCCTGGTGTCCTACGGGCGCACGGTGAACACCGCCCTGGACGCGGCGCGCAGCCTGGCCGGGCGCGGCATCGATTGCGAGGTGATCGACCTGCGCACCACCAGCCCGCTGGATGAAGACAGCATCCTGGAAAGCGTGGAGAAGACCGGGCGCCTGGTGGTGATCGACGAAGCCAACCCGCGCTGCTCCATGGCCACCGACATCTCGGCCCTGGTGGCGCAAAAAGCCTTCGCGTCGCTCAAGGCGCCGATCGAAATGGTCACCGCGCCCCACACCCCAGTGCCGTTCTCCGACGCCCTGGAAGACCTGTACATCCCCGACGCGGCGAAGATCGAAAAAGCCGTGCTCACTGTGATCGAGTGGAGCCGCTGATGAGCCAGATCCATACCCTGACCATGCCCAAGTGGGGCCTGTCGATGACCGAGGGCCGGGTCGATGCCTGGCTCAAGGAAGAAGGCCAGAGCATCAGCAAGGGCGATGAAGTGCTGGACGTGGAGACCGACAAGATCTCCAGCAGCGTCGAGGCGCCGTTCTCCGGCATCCTGCGTCGGCAGATCGCCCGCCAGGACGAGACCCTGGCGGTGGGCGCGCTGCTGGGCATCGTGGTTGAAGGCGAGGCCAGCGACGCCGAGATCGACGCGGTGATCGAGCAGTTCCAGGCCAGCTTCGTGCCCGGCGACAGCGCCGACGAAGACAGTGGCCCGGCGCCGCAGAAGGTCGAGCTTGGCGGCCGCTTGATCCGTTATTTCGAAAGGGGCGAAGGCGGCATGCCGCTGGTGCTGGTGCACGGCTTTGGCGGCGACCTCAACAACTGGCTGTTCAACCACGAAGCCCTGGCCGCCGGGCGCCGGGTGATTGCCCTCGACCTGCCGGGCCACGGCGAATCGACCAAGGCCCTGCAACGCGGCGACCTGGATGAATTGAGCGAAGTGCTGCTGGCATTACTGGATCACCTGGAGATTCCCGTGGCCCATCTGGTAGGCCATTCCATGGGCGGCGCGGTGTCCCTCAACACCGCGCGGCTGGCGCCGGACCGCGTGCGCACCCTGACCCTGATCGGCAGCGCCGGGCTGGGCGCTGAGATCAACGGCGACTACTTGCATGGCTTTGTCGAGGCCAGCAACCGCAATGCCCTCAAGCCGCAACTGGTGCAGCTGTTCTCCAATGCCGAGCTGGTGAACCGGCAGATGCTCGACGACATGCTCAAGTACAAGCGCCTGGAAGGGGTGCAAGCGGCCCTCGGGCAACTGGCCGGCAAGCTGTTCGCCGATGGCCGCCAGCAGGCCGACCTGCGCCCGGTGGTGCAGGACGGCGCACAGCCGGTGCTGGTGATCTGGGGCAGCGACGACCGGATCATTCCGGCGAGCCACAGCGCCGATCTCAAGGCGCAGATCGAGGTGCTGCCGGGGCAGGGGCACATGCTGCAGATGGAAGCGGCGGAGCAGGTCAACCGCCTGATCCTCGACTTTATCCGCCAGCACTGAGGTGTGCTGCGGCGGCCAGGGGGCCGTCGCAGCTCTACAAGAATATGGAGAAGCCAAGATGAGTGTTTCCCTCAAATCCGTTCCGAGCATGCGCGCCGCGGTCTGGCACGGCCGCCACGATATCCGCGTCGAAGATGTACCGCTGCCCGACGCGCCGCCCGCCGGCTGGGTGCAGATTCGCGTCGACTGGTGCGGCATCTGCGGTTCCGACCTGCACGAATACGTGGCCGGGCCGGTGTTCATTCCGGTGGACGCGCCGCACCCGCTGACCGGGATCAAAGGCCAGTGCATCCTCGGCCACGAGTTCTGCGGCGAGATCGTTGCCCTGGGCGAAGGGGTCCAGGGTTTCAGCCTCGGTCAGCCGGTGGCCGCCGACGCCTGCCAGCACTGTGGCACCTGCTACTACTGCACCCACGGCCTGTACAACATCTGCGAAAACCTGGCCTTTACCGGGCTGATGAACAACGGTGCCTTCGCTGAATTGGTCAACGTGCCGGCCAACCTGCTGTACGCCTTGCCGGCCAACTTTCCCGCCGAGGCCGGAGCGCTGATCGAGCCGCTGGCGGTGGGCATGCACGCGGTGAAAAAAGCCGGCAGCCTGCTGGGGCAGAACGTGGTGGTGGTCGGCGCCGGCACCATCGGCCTGTGCACCATCATGTGCGCCAAGGCCGCAGGTGCGGCCCAGGTGATTGCCCTGGAAATGTCCGGCGCGCGCAAGGCCAAGGCTCGGGAAGTGGGCGCCACCCACGTGCTCGATCCCAAGGAATGCGACGCCCTGGCCGAGGTCAAGCGCCTGACCGGCGGATTGGGCGCCGATGTCAGTTTTGAGTGCATCGGCAACAAGCACACCGCCAAGCTGGCCATCGACCTGATCCGCAAGGCCGGCAAATGCGTGCTGGTGGGGATCTTCGAAGAGCCCAGCGAGTTCAACTTCTTCGAACTGGTGGCCACCGAGAAAACGGTGCTGGGGGCCCTGGCCTACAACGGTGAATTCGCCGATGTGATCGCCTTTATCGCTGATGGCCGGCTGGACATCGCGCCGCTGGTGACCGGGCGCATCCAGCTGGAAGAGATCGTTGGCCAGGGCTTCGAGGAGCTGGTCAACAACAAGGAACACAACGTCAAGATCATCGTTTCCCCCGGTCAGTTGCGACGCTCGTAAGCGAGCGATTTGGCGATGGTCGGCAGCGGCCATCGCACTTTTTTACAGTTTTGCGTTCTATCACCAGGCCTGGCCGCGCCGATCCCCGCCGCAGCCCGTGAATTTCGACCCGGTGCCGATGGCCTACGCTCCCTCTTCTTGCATGATGCAAACCCGCTTTCAGCGCCTGTTCCTGGTGGTGCTGCTGATGCTTGGCGCCACGGCCTGCACCCAGCAGCAAGGGCGCGATATCGCCAAACAGTTTCGTGAAGGCAAGCCTGACGAATTCTTCCAGACCAGCGTCGATCGCATGGCCACCATTGGCATGCGCGACAACCTGCAGAGCCTGTACCTGCTGATGGGCAAGCTCTATCTGCGTAATCCCAGCCAGTGGCGCAAGTCGGGGTTCCCCGATGGCACCACGGCCCAGCGCGAGATTCGCAATGCCATCGAAAAGCGCCAGCCATTGCCGGCCCTGGGGGATCGTCGTGATCTGGCGGCCTTGAGTTATTCCTTGAGCCCGGAGTTTCAGGGGGATCGGGTCGGGGCCTTTATCTATGCCATTGGCAGCATGTTGGTGACGGCCCATGGCGGGCGGACCGAGTTCTACATGACCGATACCATTGATCCGCAGTTCATCAGTAATGCGGCGCGCAATATTGAAAAAGCCACTTGGCTGTTGAGCCAGCGTCAGGATGCCAATGGGGTGCTGTTGCTGTTCTCCAACGAGATTTCCGAGGAGGGCAGCAATCTGAGTTTTGCTGTGGAGTTTGGGAAGATTGTGGCGCGGTTGGATTTGCTGACGCAGATTCTCGATGAGCGCTATCGGCGGGTGGGGTTCAATTATGCGCAGAGTTTGTTGTTGATGAATTTTTTGCCGGTGCAGTAGTAGGGGGGGCAGAGCACTCGTCTTGTGGCGAGGGAGCTTGGCGGTTGTGGAGCCTGAGGGTGCGGTCTGATTGGTGGACATATCCGTTGCTGCGGGGGCGGCCGCTTATGGTTTCGCCCTTACGGCGAGTCACTTTGGAAAGAGCCCAAAGTAACCAAAGGCTCTTGCCCCTCCACTCGGTGCCTCGCCTAGGCTCGGCATGCCCGAACGAAGGCATTGATCCGTGGGCCGCCGCCACAGGCCATCCATGGCCTGGGGCGGCTAACCCGGCATCCCTGCCGGGTTACCCTCGGCTCAATGCCTGCGTTCGGCCATCGTGGTTAACGGGGCGTTCAGATCAAGATCAAGATCAAGAGCGCGACGGCGGCCTGCCGGCCGGCCTGAAGATGGGGCGGTGTGTACCGCGCCCCGTGTAGGAGCTGGCTTGCCAGCCAAGGCGTCGGTCCAGGCGCTGCATGAGTTTGTGCGCCAGTCCGATACGGTGGCCTTTGCCAGCGCCATCAGTGGTGAGGGGCAGGGCAGGGCATGGATGAGCTGGTGTCGGTGCCGCTGTCCAACCCGCGCTTGGGCGATCGGGACATTCAGGTGCTGACCATGCCCAAGCGGGTGTTGCCGGAAAGCCTGGCGTTCTTTATCGACACCTTGATTGCGCGGTTGCAGAAAGAGGGCTGAGGGAGGCTGCTGACCGTTCTCGCCGAGCCGGACACGCTCAGGGCGCTGGGTGAGTTCCTGATCAAGGCTTCAGCTGACATGGCGGCCAATGGCTTGGAGCATGTGCACCTGCAAGATGTGATCGAGCACTTCTCGCACCAGGATCATGTGGATGTGATTGCCCTCAACCGGGCGCTGATCAAGCCTGCCTGAGGCAGCGCCGTGCCCGGCCCGGCTACATGTTGCGAATCCTCTCGTCGGCCCTGAGTTCGAACTTAAAGCCAATGCCCACGTCATTCAGGGTTTCGGTAACCCGGGCCATGAAGTACTCGGCCTGCTCGGGCAGTTCATACAAGCCTACGACCTGGATGATCGGGTACTTGCCATAGGCGCCGGGAATCTCGGTGTAGATCTGGCCACCTTCGATGAAGGCGATGTAGCTGTTGATTTTCTCTTGCAGCAGGAGCAGGTGTTCGCTGCGTGCCGCTTCGTCAGCCCATTCGAGGGGGTCGACCATGATCAACAGCAGACTGTCGGGCGCGGATTTGGGGATGGCCCAGATATCGATGACTTGTGGATTGGTGATGGACATGGCTGACTTGCCGGCTTAACCACGGCTCAATCCCTGCTTCCGGTCATGGGATGTCTGCATCCCGGATGATCGTGCCCATAAAGCACGCTGCTCATCCGCAGTGATGCTTACACCGCTTAAGGTCGATGTATGAATCCAAATGATTTCAAGAAATACAATATTGGTTCAATTGTTCGGGCAGCTGACAATTGCACTGCGCTTAAACACCAGATCGGATTCTTGATCAAGGTTTTGGATGAGTTGGGTTTTAAGTTCTCTGACTGTGAGGATGATCCTTTGCGTCTGGCGAGAGCGTATGTCGCCGGAAAAATCCCTATTGAACAATGCAAGGCGCAGGTTGCGGGGTGGTGGGCAAAAATAGATGAAAAAGAAGCAATACGACCGTTTCATGATCGGGAGATATTGATGGCACGGCTGGCCATTTGCTTACTGTCGAATGATGAGGACGATGTCTCTGTTATGGGCGATAACCTGTCGTGGTTTCTTGAGGTGTTGGGTTTCTTGAAAGTGGAGCCGATGAAGCCCATTGAGATGATGAAAGAGTACTTTGAATTCAAATAACCTTTAGTTCGCGGCCGACTCGCTCATTGGTGTTCCCCCCTGATGAGTCACAAGATCAAAGACGCCCTTCGATTCGCAGATTCCCTCCGCCACTCTGGAGTCATACGCGAAGCGTTTTCCCAAACTGAACCCAATGGGTAGCCGATTTGCGGGCGTCGGTCACAACGTCAATTGCCTGCGGCTCAATACCATCCTCTGCAAGGAGCGGGCTTGCCAGCAAAGTTCGCCAACGATGACGTGCAGGCACCTTTATATCGCGTGTGCGAGGGAGCGGGTGGTGGACATATCCGTTGCAGCGGGTGTGGCCACTGGCGGTTCCGCCCTGACGGAGGCTCACTTTCGTAGAGCGCAAAACTGATGGTTGGATGTACCAAGATTCAAACAAATCAGTACTTTAATTGACGTCATTAAAGCGCCAACCTAAGATCGCCGCCGTTTAATTGCACAAAGCCATGTAGAGGGATCTAGAAATGTGGCGTTTGGTACGTCGGACCAGGTTCAGCCTGCTGTCCGCTTTTTTTTGCCTGGGCATAGCAGGGATGGCCGAGTCCGCGCCCCTACAGAACGCTCCAGGCGTCACCGACCTGATCCGAGACCGCCAGGATCGCTTGCTCGAAGAGCAACAACGTCGCCTTGAAGAACTCAAGGACCTGCCCGGCAAAGTCGTAGCGCCTAGCAAGCCGGCAGCGCCCACCGACACCCGTTGCTTCGCCATCAAAACCGTCGACCTCAGTGGTGCCGATGCCTTGTCCGAGCGCGAGCGCAGCAACTTGCTCAAGCCTTACATCGGCCAATGCCTCGGCGTGCCCCAGCTCAATGAATTGCTCAAGGTCATCACCGACCAGTACATGACCAAAGGGTTGGTCACCAGCCGCGCGTACTTGCCACAGCAAGACCTTTCCAGCGGCAACTTGAAGGTGCAGGTGGTTGAGGGCCGGCTGGAAGGAATGAAGGGCGCGGAAAACAGTGGTATCACCGACCGCCAGCTGTTCATGAGCTTCCCCGGCAAAACGGGCGATCTGCTCAACCTGCGGGAAGTTGAGCAGATGGTTGACCAGCTAAACCGCTTGCCTTCCAACCAGGCGCAGATGGAGTTGGCACCGGGCAAAGCCGTTGGCGGCAGCGAAGTGCTGGTCAAAAACACCCCACAAAAGCCTTGGCGCGTTGGCCTGTCGCGCCACAACGGCGGCCAGCGCAGCACGGGGGAGCAGCAGTGGGGCGTCAATCTGGATTGGGATAACCCTCTCGGCCTGGCCGATCAACTCTCGCTGCGTGGCGGTCACGATGCGCTAAGCGATCACCAAAAAACCTCGCGCAACTCGATGCTCAACTACAGCCTGCCGTTCGGCTGGTGGAACCTTAATTACACCTACAGCGAAACCGAATATCGCTCCTTGGCCCAGGCCAGCGGTTTCAATTTCAAGCAATCGGGTGACAGCCAAAATCATCAGTTGCGGCTGGAGCGCGTGATCCATCGCGATGCCCTGAGCAAAACATCCCTCAGCACCGGCGCGGCGTACCTGCGCACCAACAACTTCATCGAGGACAGCAAGCTCGCGTTGAGCAGCAACCGCCTCAGCGAAGCCCAGTTCGGCATTAACCATGGCCGCCGCATTGGAGGCTCATTCCTCAACATCGACCTGGGCATGCAGGATGGCATCGGTGCGTTCGACGCCCAGGCCAACCACAACCCGCGCCCCGGCCAGGCCGATGCGCGCTATCGCAAATACACCGCGACCCTGAGCTACCTGTACCCGTTCAAGCTGTGGGGCGAGTCGTTCAGTTTCAGCAGCCTGATGACCGGCCAGCGCAGCGAAGATGTGCTGTTCAGCCCTCAGCGCATGAGCCTGGGTGGGCAGTCGTCGATTCGCGGCTACAAGGATCAAAGCCTGGCTGGTGACAGCGGCGGTTACTGGCGCAACGACTTGCGCTGGAGCCGTCCGGTGACCTGGGCCTGGATGCAGCCGGTGTTCAGCGAGTACGGCACCAGCCTGGGTTATGACTAGGGCGTGATCCGCCGCGACCGCTATAACGTCGAACAGCACGGGCGCATGACCAGCAACTCGGTGGAGCTGTTTGCACGCGGCCAGAACGTCGCCGCTACCGTGACCTTTGCCCACTCTTTGGAACGACCGGCGCCGATCACTGAGCGTGAAGCGCCGATCTATTTCCGCCTGGATTTCTTTCTCTAAATTTTTACCGCCCTTGGGCATCGAGACATGACATGGACGTTCAACAGTTCGCCTTCCTTGCGCGCCAACCTTCTGCATCCCTGAAAAGCCGCTCCCACTTTATGGGCTTGCCCAAACGCGGGTTGGCGTTTGTTTTGGCGAACGTCATGTTCTGGCAACCGTTGCTGGTGCAGGCGGATGGCATTGTAGTCAGCGCACCGGGCACCAGCCTGGGCCAGGCGGCGAATGGCGTGCCTATCGTCAACATCAGTGCACCCAATGGCAGCGGGCTGTCGCACAACCAGTTCAGCGATTACAACGTTGGCCAACAGGGAGTGATCCTCAACAACGCCACCAGCCGCACTCAGTCCACGCAGTTGGGCGGGATCATCCTCGGCAACCAGAACCTCAATGGTACGGCCGCCAGGGTGATCCTCAACGAGGTCAACGGCGGTAGCCCCAGCCAACTGCGCGGTTTTACCGAAGTGGCGGGGCAGTCGGCCCATGTGATCGTGGCCAACCCGTATGGCATTACCTGCAACGGCTGCGGCTTCATCAACACCCCGCAAGCCACCTTGACCACCGGCAAGCCTGTGCTCGAAAACGGCCAGCTTCAACGGTATCAGGTGGACCAGGGCAGCGTTGCTATTGAAGGGGCCGGGCTCAATGCCAACAACATCGACCGCTTCGAAATCATCACCCGCTCAGCCAAGCTCAATGCTGAAATTCAGGCCAAGAACCTGACGATCATTGCCGGCGCCAATGATGTTGAGGCCAAGACCCTGAACGCCACTGCGCGCGCCGCCGACCCGGCGACCGCCCCTCAACTGGCCATCGACTCCTCGGCCCTGGGCGGTATGTATGCTGGAGTGATCAAGCTGGTCAGCAGTGAAGCCGGTGTCGGCGTAAAGCTTGACGGCAAGATGCTCGCCAGTGGCGGCGATATGCAGTTGGATGCCAATGGTCACTTGAGCCTGGCGCAGGCCACGGCGGCGCAAGCGGTTGTCATCAATGCCAAGAGTCTGGATGCCCAGGGCGCGATCTATGCCGGTACCCGTGTCGAAGCCACCACCCAAGACACGCTGACCAACCGTCATTCCATCGCCGCTCAGGACAGCGTCAAGCTGACCAGCGATGGTCAGCTCAACAACCTTGGCTTGATCGAGGCCGGTGTCACCCCGCAAAGCACCCGCAACCAGAGCGGTGATGTGACCCTCACCGCCAAGAACATCGACAACCGTGGCCAGAGCGTCATCGCCAGTCGCGACCTCAAGGCAACCGTCAGCGAGACCCTCGACAACCGCGCCGGCACGCTGTCGGCGAACACCGGGATGAACCTCAACGCCCAGGACATCGACAATCGCGGCGGCACCCTGACCAGTCAGGGCACGCTCAACACTACCCTCGGTGGTCGGCTCGATAACCGCGACAACGGTACCCTCGCCAGCGCCGGTGAGCAGACCCTGAAAGCAGCCGCGGTGCAGAACACCAACGGGGTCATCAGTAGCCAGGATACCCTTGCCCTGGACGTGGCCAGCCTCGACAACAGCAGCGGCAAGATCACCACTAAAAGCGCACTGACCCTGACGGGCACCACCGTCGAAAACGCTAAGGGTCAGATCACCAGTCAGGGTGACATCCTCGCTACCGCCAGAGCCTTCAACCAGCAAGGCGGCAAACTGATCAGCCAAGGCCAGCTCAGCCTGACCGCTGACACGATCGACAACAGCCTCGACGGCTACATCGCCTCCGTCAATGCCATGGGCCTTACTGCCCATCAGCAACTGATCAACACCGGTAAAGGCATCATCAGCACCCAGCATGGCCTGACAATCAACGGCGGTGCGGTGGACAACACCACGGGCAGCCTGCTCAGCCAGAGCGGCATCACCGCGACCTTGGGCGCAGGGCTGAATAACCAAGATGGCAGCGTCATCACCCAGACCGAAAACCTCACCATCGAAGCCCACAACGTTGATAACCGTGGCGGTGTATTGGCCAGTGTTGCGGGCAAGCTCAAGGCCACTGCGGCGACCGTGCTGGATAACGGAAAATCGCTCACCGCAGCTGACGAAGCGGGGCTGATCCAGGCCCAGTCGATCAACCTGGGCGCGCAACAATCGCTACTGAACAACGGCGGCCAGATTGCTGCCCTGAGCGGCGATACCCAGATCACCAGCACGCTCCTCGACAACCAGAACGGTGCATTGCTGGCCAAGCAAGCCCTGAACGTACGCGCCATCCATCTCAACAACAGCCAAGGCCGAGCTGCCGCAGATGACATCGATTTTGGCCTGACCGGCGAACTGAACAATCAATCTGGCCTGGTCGAAGGCACCAGCGCTTTGCTGATCGACGCCGCGTCCATCAATAACCAGAACGGCAAACTGCGCTCCCTCGGTCAACAAGGCACCGCCAGCGTAGCCAGCGCGCAGTTGCTGGATAATCAGAGCGGCATGATCGAAGCCGCCAACCATGACGTCTCCTTGCGCATGGCCAGCTTCAAGAACACCGACGGCAATGTCCGTCACGTCGGCACAGGTACTTTTGCGGTCGATCTGGCGAAGTTCAGCAACATCGGCGGAAGCATCGCCACGGCCGGCACGCTGACCGTCGACGCTGCCACCTGGGACAACAGCACGGATGTTCAGGCTGATGTGCTGAATGTCACCGTAGGCCAGCTCAACCAGGCAGCCACCGGCAAACTAGCCGCCAGCCAAAGCTTCACCGGCAAGGGCGACAGCTGGACCAATGCCGGACGCATCACCAGCGGCGCAGCGTTCTTCCTGACCGCCGCCAATGTCACCAACACCGGTACCCTCGGCGGCGCCGGCAAGGTTGATCTGAATGCCGAAGCTGTGCGCAACGATCACGGCCTGATCTTCAGCGGCGCCGACATGGCGCTGCGCTTCAAGAACCTGACCAACTACTACGCCGACATCTACAGCCTCGGCGGCCTGAGCATGATGGCCCGCGACGGTGTGGCTCGCAGTGCGTCACTGGAAAACATCTCCAGCCATATCGAAGCCGCCAACGATGTGCTGGTGCGCAGCGACAGCGTAATCAACCGCAAGGACGTGTTCAGCACTGTCGACCAACTGGTGTCGGGCAACCTGAGTGTGAGGTGCTACGACTGCAGCGGTGACCACCACAACGTCGATTACATCGCTAACGAAGTCTCCAAAAGTGTGGTGGCGACAGATTCGGCCAGCGCATCGATCCAAAGTGGGGCCAAGCTGACCGTCGATGGATCCAGCGTGCTGAACAAGTACAGCACCATGGCCTCGGGCGCGGATCTGCTGATCAGCGCCGACAACTTCGCCAACATCGGCGCTACCACCGGCACCAGCACACGCACGCGTACCTGGAACACGGGCCGCGTTACCGACGGCACGGATGAGCGCTTCCGCGCCAACTGGATCTACCCCTACAACGCCCAGCCCAACCCCAAGGTATTGCCGGTGGGCGCGCTCAACTCTTTCAACCTGGTGGGCGACACCACCACCGTGACCCCGGGCGATCCCATTGCCTCGGTGATTCAAGCGGGCGGCAACATCAGCATTCAGGCTACCCAGCAGCTGGAAAACAGCAGCATCGTCCAGTTCACGCCGCCGACGCCCGTCGCAGACAAGGGCGGCGCCACGACCGTGACCAAGCCCGCCGTGGTGGTGCTGAACCCGCAACTGCCACCGGACCTGGCACAGCAACAAGTCAACCCGACCAGCATGCCGGGCTTCGCTCTGCCGAGTGGGACGAACGGGTTGTTTCACGTGGTCGATAGCGCCGCCGTTGCCAAAAATAGCCAGGACCTGAGCCAAGCCAACATCCAGGGCTCGGACGCCAGCCGTGTGTTCGTCGGCCCCAAATACCTGGTCGAAACCAACTCCGCCTTCACCGATCTCAAGCAGTTCATGAGCTCGGACTACCTGCTGGGCAAGCTGGGCTACGACCCTGAAACCAGCTGGAAGCGCCTGGGTGATGGCCTCTATGAACAACGCCTGATTCAACAAGCCGTCACCGCGCGCACAGGTCAGCGCTTTATCGCCGGCCAGACCACCGACGAAGGCATGTTCAAGTACCTGATGAACAACGCCATCGCCAGCAAGGAGCAACTCAACCTATCCGTTGGCGTGACTTTGACCTCGCAGCAAGTCGCCGCACTGACCCATGACATCGTCTGGATGGAAGACCAGGTGATCAATGGCCAGCACGTGCTGGTGCCCGTGCTGTACATGGCCCAGGCGAACAACCGCCTGACGGCGGATGGGGCGTTGATCCAGGGCAAGGACGTCACCTTGATTGCCGGTGCGGATTTGAAGAACTCCGGCACGTTGCGCGCCAGCGAAAACCTCTCGGCAGCAGCGGGGAACAACCTCGTCAATACGCGGCTCGCGCAGGCCGATGAAAAGCTGAAGCTGGTGGCGGGCAAGGACCTGGTGAACATGCAAGGCGGCATCCTCAAGGGTAAGGATGTTGACCTGAGCACCTTGACTGGGGATATCCGCAATGACCGGACCATCACCACGATTGAAAACAGTGGGAAGGGCTTCAGCTCCAAGACTGCAGTCGTCGATAGCGCCGCGCGGGTTGAGGCCGAGAACAGCCTGAAGATGCATGCAGCGCGGGATTTGCTGAATGTCGGCGGTGCCATTACCGCAGGCAAGAACGCTGAGCTGAGCGCGGGTAACGACGTGGTGATTGCGGCGGCTCGCGAAGAAACCGGCTCGACGCGCCAGGACAAACGGCATTTCTGGGCGCAAAGCCAGACGGTGCAGCATGCCAGTGAGATCAAGGTCGGTGGGGATCTTGATGTTGTGGCGACGAACGATTTGACGATGGTTGCCAGCCATGTCAAGGCAGGCGGCGACGTCAACTTATCGGGCAAGGATGTGAACCTCCTTGCGGCTGCCAACGAAGAGTCAAGTGAGTACCGCTATAAGCGCAGCGGCAAGAAGATCAATCAGGAAGAGGACCATGTTCGCCAGCAGGGCACGACGATTGAGGCTGGTGGTGATGTAAACGTTGCGGCGCTGCAAGACCTGACGATGGTTGCCAGCAAAATCAACGCCGGTAACGAGGCCTATCTGGTGGCCGGTGAGCAGTTGAATTTGATGGCTGAGCTCAACCGCGACTACTCCCTCTACGACATGAGCAAAAAAGGGAGTTGGGGGAGTAACGCGGCGAAACGTGATGAAGTGACGCAGCACACTAACGTCGGCAGCGAAATCAAGACGGGCGGCGATCTCACGCTCAAGAGCGGCGGGGACCAGCGTTACCAAGTGGCAACCCTGGACAGCGGTAAGGACCTGACGCTGGACAGCGGTGGCCGCATCGTGTTCGAGGGCGTGAAGGACTTCCACGACGAGAGCCATACCAAGAGCAAGGGCGATTTGGCTTGGTACAAGATGAAGGGCGAAGGGAAAACCGATGAGACCCTGCGGCAAAGCGCCCTGATTGCTCAAGGCAAGCTGGTGATCAAAGCTGCCGAAGGCATTCGTATCGATATCAAGCAGGTCGATCAACAGAGCGTTAGCCAAACCATCGATGCGATGGTGCAAGCGGACCCCAACCTGGCCTGGATGAAGCAGGCGCAGGCCCGTGGTGATATCGATTGGCGCCAAGTCAAAGAAATTCACGACAGCTTCAAGTATGAGTCCTCTGGCCTCGGTGCTGGCGCCAAGATTGCCATCGCTATTCTGATGTCTTTCATCCTCGGCCCCGCTGGTTTGGGGTTGAGCGGGTCAAACCTGGCAGTTGCTGCCAGCCTGAGCACGACCGCGGTCACTAGCACCATTGATAACAAGGGCAACCTTGGTCTGGCGGTGAAAGATACGTTCAGTACGGGGAGTCTGAAGAGCGCTGCGATTGCAGGATTTACAGCTGGGCTTCTTGATTACGCCGACGAAAAATGGTTCACGGCAGCCGATGGCGCTGGCTCGGCCACACAGGGTATTCAACCCACGGATGGTGCTGCGGTAGGCGCCACCACCCCTTCCAAAGATATCTTCCGTTGGAGCAATGCCTCTGATGCGGCGACTCGTACCGTTGGACGAGCGCTTATCTCGAGCGGAGTGTCCTCGGCCATTGGGGGAGGCAGTTTCGGCAGCAACTTCAGTGCAGCCTTGATGGGCGAGGCCGGCCAAATGGCCATGGCCTCCGGCTTCAACTGGATTGGTGACAACGCCATTCATTTTCCAGATGCAAGCGTCCAGAAAGTGGTTGCTCACGCGATCATGGGCGGCCTGCTGGCTGAGCTGACAGGCAGTGACTTCAAGACCGGTGCGGCAGCAGCAGGGCTCAATGAAGTCATGGTGAGCTCGATGGGCGACCTGGGTCGGGATAACAAAGAGCTGAGGCTGGTTCTATCGCAACTTACCGGCTTGGTAGCGGCTGCGGCAGTCGACGGCGATCTGGACAAAGGCGTTGCCATCGCCAAAGGCGCCACTCAATACAACCATGACCTGCATGAAACTGCGGCGAAACAGGTGGCCCAGGAAGCGCTGGACCACTGTCGCAAAAACCCTCAGCTATGCGATCTGGGTATCGATTTCAGCAAGTTGACGGTCGACGACATCGTTTTTGCCATGCGTGTAGAGGGGGAGCATGGAAAGGGGATAGAAAACGCCAAGCCGGAAGCAATCGCTTTTGTTGACGGCTTTATGTTCAGCAGAGCTCCTAAACTACGTGACGCTTTGTACACTGAAACGGAGTCTGAGCGGAGTAGGCTTGATGTCGAGAATAAGGCGACTTTGGCGCTTTCGGTCATCAGTCTTGGCAATGCGGTTCGTAATTTTGGTAACTTCCTGCAAGGATTGGTGAGGGCGACGCCAACAGGTGTACCTGTCGTCAAAGCTGTGGATGAGCTTGCGGCAAAAGGAAGTGGAGAGGCCGCTTCTACCGCATCGCGCACTCCACTCGCAGGTTCTACAGAAAATTGGAAGCGTTTTATTGCAGCTGAGAAACAAATTCAGCTAGAAGCTGACTCTGCTCGTCTAGTAGATCAGGTAATTAATGAAACTATTTCAGGTAAGAAAAATTTCACCAGCAATCTTAAGCTGTCTACTGATGAGGCTTTAGCCGCAGGGCAGAAATATCTTGGGTCAGGATATAAGGAAATTGGAAAGCCTGGTTCTGGTGTCTTTCATAGCGCAGATGGAATAAGAGAGTTTCGTATCGATGCAGGTTCAATCGCGGGTTCCCATCCACCTGGGGTTCCACATGTCCATTTTGGCGTTAAAGACCCAGTGACAGGAAAGTATATAGCCAATAACCATGTTCCATATTTTGATTGAGGAAGATTGATGAGCATTATCCGGAAAGGAGTTGTTGTGTCTGGAGAGTACTCTGGGTGGAACATATCTATTGATGATGATCGTGAGGGGGAGACAGGTGGGTATTACTTGTTTTTGAGCAGTGAAGATGGTCAGGTTTTTGATTATTGGTTTGCGCTAGAGTTACATCTTGATAATCAGCTTTCTGATTTTGATGTTGATTGGTTGAGTTGAATCTGTATTGTATAAGTGTCCCCGGCTCTGTCGGGGGTATATATCGTTTTTCCGTAATCACCAACCTGCTCTTGCTGACCTTAATCCTGGTGGTCCGTAGTTTTGGTAACTTCCTTTAATGATTGGTGAGGGCTACGCCAACAGTTCTACCTGTCTTCAAAGCTGTGGATGAGCTTGCGGAAAAAGGAGTAGCTTGAGAAACGGAGGCTTTAGTCAATGCTGAAAAGGCGGCGTTGGAGCACATTGGGAGCAATTCGAAAGGGCCTGTTTTAACGAACAAGGCGCCGAATACCGTACTTGAACAGCAGGTGTCAAAAGGGCAACAGGCGCCGAGCTTTTCAAACTAATTCCCAGATCATGCACTAGGTGTACCAACACTCATCTCAGGTACTAAACTGGTTCAAGGTGCAGGGAGGTATAACTGTGTTGCTTTTGATAGTGGTGAGTTAGTGATTGGTCGTAAGTTTAATGATGTAGGTGGTGGCATGTTGATCTCGCAAATGGTAAGCCGGTCATTGCTGCTGGAGATGTGAAAGTTATTAGTAGGAAAGTTAAGTGTATCGACAATGCATCTGGGCACTATGAGCCCTCTGGACATGGCGGCGCAGGTCGCAGCAGAAAAGGCCTATTCTCAAAAAAAGCCTTGATATCTCAGGGGAATACATAGAGAAAGTATGGGGGCCAAATCCTAATAATTCCAAAGCAGGTGTTTGGATGCCAAAAAATGAATAATGTAAAGGCTCCAAAGTCAAAGGGTGCAGTGTTCGTATTTATAAGGATGGGGCTCATATAAGTCAGTTAGGTCGGTAAGTGGGTTGCGTTGTTGTTGGATTGTAGGCGCTGTTATCGGGTTTATTAGACAGTGTGCAGGGAAGGTTTGTGTTCTATTGATTGAGTATGAAAAATGGAAAAGTTTGAACTGTCCAAGCTAGAATATCCTGCGATGAGAGAGGAACTGATCTCTTACTTGGAGGGGTTGTCCAGTGTTGATTATCAATGCAACGCTTGGGTATCTAGAGCGAACCCTGATATAGGTTATGATGAGTTTAATTGCGCTGTTCATTTTTTATACGATGATACTGGCTTGGCAACCAATGCTCGCTCCTGGGGCGGAATTGTGCTGAGAGGGGAATGTGAAGTAACGGCAATTTCTGATGTCGTTAAAAGTATTAATAGGGTTTTTGATAAGTATGGGACTTGTCTTGTAGATGCGGAGTACTTGACGAAGCCTGAATGGGTTGATGTTGTTGAGTCATCAAAAAGAGCTTTAATAGTATTTTCACAGACGTAGTCGTTCTGATTTTTCCTGGTACTTGAAGTTGAGGAATTAGTCCTAAAGCTACCGTTTATCCGAAAATATAGGTTTGCTTGAATGGAAATTTGTTTTTTTTGGGATGATGAAGATGGTGCTTGTGTACCAAATTGCCGATCAAGTGTTCTTAATGAAAGTGGGGTGGATTTTTTAGCGTGCCTTTTTACCGATCATGGTGGGCAAAAATATGAAAGCTCCATACCATGGTTGGATGAAGGGTTGTCTAGAATTAGATTGGTTAAAAGCGGTGTTGTTGAGAAAGCAGATTGGAGTCGTGATAGTTGGGGTGTAGAGCTAAGCAAAAGTTTGGCAAAAATATATTCCTTATATGATGAGGATTATTGTTCAATTATAAATATTGATGAGTTTGAAAGAGCTTTGCTTGGTTGGAAGGGTTTTATTCTGAATGTGTAGATTCTAAATGTTGGATTTTTCTCAAGCTTAAATTTATACAGCCCTAGTGAAAGCTAGGGCTCTTCCTTCCTCACACCGCTCGGCCTGCACCCTGCACCCTGCACCCTGCACCCTGCAGCCGCTTTCAGCGCCCAAGCTTTTCCAACGCCGCATCGGCCAGAAAAGACGACCGGCTCTTGATGTTGTGCTCGCGGACGAAGCGGTCGATTTGCTGGATCACATAACCGGGCAAGGTCACGTTGACCTTCTCGGTCTTGCCCAGATAAGGCGCGATATCGATATCCAGCATGCCCCAGCCCATGCCCTCGAAATCGGGGTTGGCGCGGTGTTTGCGGGTGGGAGAGGGCAGGGGAATGGCGTGCCCGGCTCGGGCCAGCTCTTCGAGCATGACGTGGGCAATCTCGATGGCCGCGCTATAGGCGGTTTCGAAGGTGTCGCCAGCGGTAACAGCACCGGGGATGTCGGGAATCTGGATGCCGGTGGCGGTGTGTTCGTCGCCCCATTCGATGCAGATGGGATATTGCACGGGGATCTCCTCAATAGGTGTGAAGGTGGCGGGAGCTAGATCAGTTCAGCCAGTTTTCTGATGGCCCTGACCGTGCCCCGTGGCAGATCCTTCTTCGGGTGAGGCACCGGAACGGTGTTGGGCCTGTAAGGGTGCTTGAACAGATGATGGCTGCCAGTGACTCGCTCCAGCACCCAGCCTGCGGCTTCAAGCTCCTTGATCAACTGTCTGCTTTGCACCTCCATCTCCTTATCGGGGTGAGAGGTGCTTTATAACTCCAGGCGCATCATAGCGCAGGTTGAATTGTGTGTCTGGAGTTATGTATCGGGACATGTCGCTCGGATGGCTTTTGGCCTTGGGCGGCTGGGCAGGCCGTTCAGGGAGGCTTGGGTGTCGAGGTGGAAAATGGCGCCGTCATCACAGCCTGTCACGGGCACCGCAAAGGCGACTGCAAAGGTGTTGTGGACGCTGATGCGACCGGCCAAGGTCGTCGCGGATATTGCTGCGAAGGGGAACTACCGCGGCGGGCAGTGGGGACCGGTAACGGTGGATTGGAGGTGATGTTTGAGTGGGGTGTGTCGTAAGCGATCCACAAACTCAGCTATTTTATGACGCGGGAAGATGTCAGGTATTCGAGTCGGATACCTGCCCCGCATGCGTCCTTGACCCGAACAACCGGTCGGCTAGCTGCCGACCTCGCTCCAGTCCTTGCGCGGTCAACCAGATGGATTTGTTTGTGTTAACTGGATTACTGATGAAACCCTGTTCATGCAGTCGATTCATGATCTGGAAGTCGAACCCTTTCCACGCATTACCTTGGTCGGAGCTGTAGGCTGCCAACAGGGCAAGCACTGCGTCTTCGATCAGTTTATCGTCGTATTCCATGGCCGTTACTCCGCTTTTGTTCTTCAAACCCTCGGAAAATCCCCGCCATTCTCAAGATAGCGGGCTTCCTCGGCCAGTCAGTACTAAGGCGGCGTACGTGCGGCGCTCGGTATTCTCAAGCCGGACCCCGATTCAACGTTGCCAGCAGGCCGCGAAACGCTTGCACACCTCAAAGCGCTGATCCAGGTCGGCCATGCGTGCCTGATGTGCGCTCAGTGTTTCCTTCAGCAGTGCTTGCTGGGCTCGGTAGTAGTGCTCCAGCATTGCATTATTGGTCGACATTGCCTTGCTACGGTCGGCCGCTTCGCTGTCGGGCAGCAGTTCCTTGATCGCAGGGGTGTCGAGCAGGCCCAGACGGTTGCTGTAGTCATCCTTGTACAGCTGCAATGAACGAGCCTTGGTGCCCCTCATCTCATTGGCGAACTGCTCCAGATTCTGCCGATATTCAGTCCAATAGACATCGGGCAGGCTGAAGTCGAGGCGCTCTTTGCGCTCCGCTATGGATTTGTCGAGCAGTGTTTTCTGGACTGAAGGGGCATCCTCGGCGTCGGGCTTCATTTTCGCGATGACACTCGCGTCGACGATCTGCGCGATCAGCGCTGCACGCTCCGCTGACTGCGGTTGTGCTTCGGTGGGCTTGGGGAAAATAGGGTTGTGGCCGGCGCAGGCGGGCAGGCCTTTGTTGGTCAGCACGATCGGCGAGCGCACAGTCTTGCCATCGATCTGGCGCAGACGGCTAAGGGTGACCTGGCAAGTGCGACCTACTCGGCGGAAGTCCGCTTCATACTCGCCGCCGCTCTGCGGGGTAAAGTTGAACCCCACGGTGCACACGCTGCCGGTGCTCAAGGTATTGGCGCGCGCGAACAGCTCATGACTCGGTTGCAGCCGCACTTCCAGATAGGCCTTGGCATCCTCGGGGGCAGCGGCACTCATGGCGGCCCGTCGCCGGGTATTGGCGCTGAACAGGTTATTGAGCAGCCCCGTGGTTTGGCCGCCGCAGTGTTCGGCATCGAACAAGTCGAGCGTCGAGCTGTCACTGCTGCTGATAAAGCGCAGCTTCGCCGCATCGGGTGCACTGGCGTCCGGGTAGGAGCCGTTGAAACTGCACCCGCCAAGTAACAGCGCGGCAATGCTTACAGCGCCACGCACGTGCCATTGTGAAAAACAGAACATGTTGATAGATCGTCCTTGATGCACGAATGGGCGAAAGGCCATCATGCTAAAGAAGGCAGTCGCCGCCGTCTAGCGCGCCTGTCGTCCCTGAATTTTTCTGGGGTTTTTCTTTGTCTTCCACCGAGGTAGCGGAATGTTTGGCTCGCGCAACATCTTTGCAATTGGCCTGATCGGATTACTGGCCGGTTGTTCGTCAATGCCAGCTGAAATGGCGTTGAATTCACCCGTTTACAACGCGCAAAACGCGGGTCTAGTGGTCGGCGCGCTGCTGGAAGGCGGCCCCTACGGAACCTACCTTGAGTTTCGCGATATCAAGAGCGGCAAGACTTATGGCTGGGGACCCAAGGATGATTACTCGGCATGGCTACCTGCCGGTGATTATGAAGTGAGCCGCCTGGGTCACCGTCGCGGGGCCATGGGGGCTTACTCCAAACCGCTGCGTTTCACCGTCACCCAAGGGCAGCTCAATTACCTTGGCGAGATGGTCTACGGTTGCTCGGCCGTCGCGCAACCGGCTGCGGTGTACGGCGTATTGAACTGCGGGGCCCTCGCGCTTGGCGAATGCACCGTCCCTAGCCCTAACGTGAACGTATGCGTGGTGGATCGCCAGGATCAAGCGATCAAGCATTTTTTGCAGCAACACCCCGAGCAAGCCCCTTTACCCGTGCGTAACGCGGTCATGTCGGCAGCAGCCTCTGGATCGAGTGTCCGCTTTCCCTAGGTTCTGTGCTCGGGCGCTGCCTGGCGCGACGACGGTACGTTTGAGCGGATACTGGAGCGCTTGCACATCCAATTGAACCGGGAGGGGCTGATCGATCTGGACACCTAGATGATCGACTCCACTGCGGTACGTGCAACCCGAGCCTCTTCAGGAATCGGGAAAAAGGGGGACTGAAGAACCGCTAGATCATGCTTTGGGCCTAGTCGAGGCGGCCTTGCTACCAAGATTCACATGATCTGTGACCCACTACTGCGACCGGCATCGAATGCAGCCGGTGATCCCACTGCGGGCTATGCCACGCAAGCCTCGGCTCTTTGATCGTCCAAAGTATCGGCAGCGGAACATCATTACCGCCGCATCCGCTTCGTATCCCCTTGCGCAGCGTTATCGCGGCGAGGATCAAGAGGTGCTGGCCGAGCGTCATGCGCTGTAGCAGCAAGTCCTTTATCAACCTGCGCATCGCTGGTCAGGTGCGACGCGTAATGGGCAGCCCATCGGCGTCGTCACACTCAATCCAGAACGGAAGCAATAGGCCCTGAAAACAGTGACATGACAATACGACTGACGTAATAACAAACTTGCAAGGCGCTGGTGGCGAGTGTAGAAGGTGGAAAAATTTCAAGAAGTGCCGAAGTATATTTAAAAAATAAATAGTAGATGGAGATGATGATGGCTGAAGGGAATCAGGCTATTGGGGAAGTGTGGGCGTTATTTGTGGGTGGTAGTGGCGGGCGCGGAACTAATGATCGTCTTGTTTGCACCCGTTTACTTGCCGATCAGCACGGCATGAGTGCTCTCTGTTACGCTCGTGTGTACAGGGTGGCGTATGCGTGAGTTCATGACATTCGATGCGGCGGAACCTGCTTTAGTTGCCCGTAGGCGCACCGCCCGTGCGTTGTGTTCCTCCATCAGCAATAACCCTGATGGTCGGGAGCCGCTTTATAAACTCCTGTTCGGATCAGTGGGTGAGGGGTTTGAACAGTGGGGCAATTTCTTTTGTGAGTTTGGTTCGAACATAAACATTGGTGATGGTGTTTTTATTAATGCCAATGGGGTGTTCCTCGATGCGTTTGAAATAAACATCGGGAACCGTGTGTTTATCGGGCCTCATGTCGGTATCTATACCTCTAACCATGCCAAGGATCTTGAGCAGCGGCGTCGTTATATAGAGTCGGGTGCACCTGTAGTCATTGAAGATGATGTGTGGATTGGCGGCGGCGCAACAATCTTGCCGGGCGTCACAGTGGGTAAAGGGTCAATTATCGGTGCGGGTGCTGTCGTGGCAAAGTCGGTTCCGCCACACAGTAAAGTGCTGGGCGCTGGTTCTCAGGTTTATCCGATCTAATTAATAGAAGGCATAAAGGGATGTTTGTCTATCAGTCACGCGTGAAAGACCAAATTGTTGGTTCTGTTAAAGATGTCAGTGTTCATGCAGAGGGTGGCATTTACACGGATGCGATTTCGGGCATGTTTAACGTACCGTTCGGGTATTCGTGCGACCCCATCAAGCAGCATATTTCCAAAACGTTGACGGATCTGCCTTTCCACCCCAAGGATCATTTCTATTCGTCCGAGCTGTTTGAAACTTCAGAGCAGCTGCTCAAACGCGCCAAGATGGAAGATGGCGGCGTGCTGTATGTCAACAGCGGCTCGGAAGCCATCGAGTCGTCGATTGCCATGGCCTTGGAGTATCACCAGCGCAAAGGCAATACGTTCAAGAAGAAAGTGATCTGCCGCAAGCACTCCTATCACGGCGCCACCTTGGGGGCCCACAGTATTACCGGCAGGAACGATTTCAAGGACCTGCGTTGCAGCGGTTACGACACTATTCGGATCAACCCGCCATTCCCTGTCGTTCACGAAGGTCAGGCGTTGGAAATGCACAGCGTGGCGGATGTGGAGAATATTATTCTTCATTATGGTGCGGAGCAGATCGCTTGCATTATTTTCGAGCCGGTCAACCATTTGAAAGGGATGCGGCAAACTCCCCGCGAGTATCTGATCGGTATTCGTGAACTGTGTGACCGTTACGATATTGTGATGATTACCGATGAAATCGTGACCGGCGCCTCTCGAACCGGAGAGTTCTTGAATACCCATCAGTTTGGGGTTTCTGCCGATATCGTCGCGCTCGGTAAAGGCATCAGCGGTGGTTATTACCCGGCATCCGCTATGGTGACATCCCATAAAATCGCCTCGGTGTTTGACAAGCCAGAGCCGTGGATCCCGTTTTCCTATTCGCATACCTATGCAAGCAACTCGGTTTCGATTGCGGCCATCAATGCGTCGATGCGCGTGCTGGAACAGATAGAGGCCGCAGGGCAGTTACAAAAACTCATTACAAAGACCCAGGCGTTGTGTCAGGAAATCGCCGGGAATGAGCGTATCGCCCGGATTGAATCCCACGGCTTGCTGATCGGCATAACCCTGGACTCAAGCCTTGGGGAGCAGGCAGGCAAGCAATTGGCTGGGCTGTGCTTTGAAAGGAAGTTGATTATCCGAGGTGAGGAAGATTGGGCTTGCCTGGCGCCCGCCTACATCATGTCAGAGGAAACGCTAAGTGACGTGTTCGAGGTGTTGAATGAATCAATTAGTCAGTTATGACCTCGAGCCAGTTGCCAGCCTGTTGACGCCGTTACATGGCATTCGTCAAAGCGTGCATAAACGCAAGGCGTACCTGACGGCCGATGAGTATGTGCGTGCCAATGAGGAAGTTGAAGTCGGTATTGCCGAGGCGTCGAAGTGCCAGACGATCAACGAACTGTCGGTAGCCATCGCCAGACAATTTACGCCTTTCTACTCAGACGTCAGGGTGTGCCTGGAGCGGATTCATGAAATTGCCGGTTACGGAACCCTGGCATCTTGCCTGTCGTCACTGAACATTGCCGAAGCACTGTTTGCATTGGAGTTCTGCAATGCGGCAGGGGTGGCCAATCAGGATCTGGTAATTGGCAGGGGGCATATTGCGCCATTGTTTTATGCTCATCGTCACGTGCTCAACGGTATGCCTTTGGCTTTTTTAGCTGCGGTTCACGACAAGGTTCCGGCCGTTGTCAATAAACACTACGGTTTTGCCTACAGCATGCGGCATAGCCTGGGCGAGGGAGTGGGCATTGCGTTGGGGCGGGCCAATACCAACCGTGATGCACGTGTTATCTGTGTGGCGGGTGACGGTGAGTTGAACGAAGGGGTGTCTTTCGAGGCGATTCGCTTGGTTGGCGAACTTGAGGTCAAGAACCTGACGTTGATAGTGGACAACAATGGCAGAGGGATTGACCCACTTCCCGGGAAGTTGAAGCCGGAGTATTTGGCCGCCTACTTTTCTGATGTTTATGAAGTGGATGGACACGACACCCAGGCGATCAGTGAACACATTCGCCAGGCAGAGAAGGACCATCGGTCGACCGCGATCATCTGTCATACCGAAAAAGGCGTTCACTCCTTCAAACGTGCCAGTCATCAGAGTTTGATGACGTCAACGGACGATCAGCAGAAGAATGATCTGAGGAAAGCTTCCAGTTGCAGTCGGACGGCCGACATTATCGAAGAAGTTCGGTCAGGGGCACCTGTCCATGTATTCACCGCGGATCTGGCCGCTCGGTTTGGCCTTAAGTCATTGTCCGGTTATTGCAACACCGGCCTGGCCGAGTCAGCGTTGCTGACCTGCGCGATGGGGTGCCCGGATGATGAACTGAAGTTTGTCCTGACCGATGACAAGTATTACCTCAACGCAATAGATGTACTGCACTCTGCTTTGATTGCCTGTCGTAATTTGCATGTCATTGGCGCTCGGAAGAACGGTGTGTGGGGCGGCGCTACGTACGCCTCAACCGTATTCAGCTTGCTGACGGAAGAAACCGTATACGAACTGACAGACCCTCTCGATCTGTTGGCCTGTATTCATCGGCAGAAAGCAAAGGGTGGAAACGGCCTGTACTTAATGTACGACCAGCCCATGGAAAGAGTGTGTGCCCTGAGGGAGAAGTACCGGAAGCTGTCTGAAGATATCTATATTTTTCAGCCCGAGTTTGCCGCCGGTTCATTGATAGTGTCATCGGAGTCGATGGCATACGAAGCCTTTCAGGTCGCCACGACAAAAAGATGCACGCATATCCGGTTTCTGTCCGTTCGGCCGGATCTTGAGCTGGTTAAACAGATGCTGAGCCAATGTGCCGAAATTATTATCGTAGAACATAACAGTGGTCGCTTCAACCTGGCTGAATACATTGAGTCCAGTTTGCTGATTCGAGTTCGCAAGGTCTTCAGTGATGCCTATGAGTGGCCGACCATCGAGCCTTTCCAGGCAAAAGTTGCACCTCAAGTACTGGGTGCATTGTTGGCTGACCCGCCGTACGCATTAGTTAATTAGACTTCACACGTTTAAATACCGTTTCAACTATTTATTGGTTTTCTGAGCCCTGTATAGGGTTCGGCAGGCCTTCTATGGATTCAGGAGCAGTGGTTCATGACGCAGGGAAATAAAGCGCAAGGCAAGTTGTCCGGTAAAACCATGATCGTTGTGGGCGGTGCCAGAGGCATCGGCGCCGCGATTGTTGAAGTACTGGCCAAAGAAGGTATTCATGTCTACATCTTTGATACCGACCGGACACCCAATGCAATCAACCACTATCAAACTCAGGAGGTCAGTGGTTATCAGGCGGCTCGCACGCTGGCGGCGGATCTTATGGAGCAAGGGCTTTCGGTAAAGGCCATTGCGGTCGACGCAACGTCTGAAGCCCAGGTCATAGAAGCCGTAGGTGGCGTTGTCCATGAGTCAGAGCACTTTTACGGCCTGGTCAACGCCATTGGCAGCAGCCATCTGATCAACACGGTTGAATCATCGCTGAGCGAGTTTGACGCGATCGTGCAAACCAACCTTACAGCACCTTACTTGACGTCGCGTGAGGCTGCCCGCGCACTGATCCAGAGAGGCAAGGGCGGCGCGATCCTGAACATCAGCTCCATTGCCGCAAAAGTCGCCTTTCCTGGAATATCTTCCTACTGCGCCGCGAAAGCCGGGTTGCAGGGCTTCTCTGGCGCCTTGGCGCTGGAGTTGGCCACTCACAATATCCGGGTCAACTGCGTTTGCCCCGGCATCGTCAAAACCAATATGTGGAAGTACCTGGAGAACCGCCTCATCGAGCCCAACGAGTCGCTGGATGACTTGTGGGCTCGCATGGAGGGCCTGATCCCGCTGGGGCGTACGCAGATCCCGGAAAACATTGCTCGGTTCTGTCTGGCGGTGCTTGAGAACGAAGACATCACGGCTCAATCCCTGTCGGTCGATGGCGGAATGAACCTGTATGGATGACTCCGTTGGCACTACACCTCTTTTGCGCGAAGACCCGAACACCGTACTGAGGATCAGTGATCGTGTGTTCGGTGCCGAGCATTGCGCGCAGCTGCGTTATGTTGCGCCGGTTCTGAAACTGCGAAGCGAACCCGGTAGCGATTCGTTCAATATTCCAGGGCTTCATACGGTGGACAGCTTGGGCACTTTGCTCACGTCGGTGACGGGAGAGTTTGCCCTTGGCGCTGACATCAAGTTATTCAGCCTGGCCAAGTTTGATGCTGCAGGGCTCTTTCTTCACGTCGGGCTGCACAAGCTGAAGTTCGGTGTTGAAGAGTACGGCAGCAACAAGAAGATCGTATCGGTGCATTCATCGCCCTATAGCGATGAAGTCAATGGCATCGAGGTAAACGATGAGCCTGTGCGGCTGTTCATTTCGCGAAGTGGGGATGTGTTCTCGTGTTATCTGAGTGGCTCTGAGGGTGCCGTGGTTTTTCATCGGGCGTTCTATGTGAGCAACTGCCCGGATGAAGTGCGCGTCGGGTTTAGTGTGCAGTCGCCCTTTTCCGAGGGAGCGGTCGGGGAGTTTTCCCGGATTGAAATATCCTCACAGTCCATGGGACTCATCAGAGAGTGAGCAGGTATGACGAGCAAAGACACCTGGTTGATAGTTTCTGATTTTGACGAGACGTTTATGCCGGTCTTGTCGTCTCGAGAGGCGGATGCCGGGATAGACAAACTGGAAAGCTGTTTGAATCAACTCAAACGCAAGCACCACCTGTTATTTGGCTGGGCCACGGGAAACAGTCAAGCGGTGGTCCTGGACAAGATGAAGAGATACCCCGAGTTTCCCTGGGACTTTGCACTGACCAGTCTGGGAACCGAGTTGTACTGGAATCACCCGGACAGTGTTCTGGAGGATGAGGGTTGGCCGTTACAAGGCGCAGGAACCTTTCCAGAGCGGGTCATGAGGCTGAGCACCCTGTTCGAGCGAGAGGGTATTGAGTTGACGTTGCAGTCGGAGGCTTTTCAGCAAAAGCGCATTCGGGGTTATTACTTGAATGCCGATGGCAATGAAGCAACCGCCATCGAGCACATTCATAGACTCTGTTTGCAGGTGGGCCTTGAGGCCTCAATTACCTACGCCAGTGCCGCCGCCGGCGACCCTGAGAATGTCTACGATGTCGCCATCATGCACCCGGGGTGCGGAAAGAAGCAGGGGGTCGATTTCATCGTCAAGAAACATGAGATTTCCCCCGCCAGGGTCATCTCCTTCGGGGACAGTTGCAATGACATCGAGATGTTGAAGGCCTGTTCACATGGTTACCTGGTGGGCAACGCTTCGCATGAGGCCAGGCAGGCGTTTGATCGTGTTGTTGAGGGTTTCTATTGTCATGGCATCGTTGATGGTCTTCAACGGCATTTTTGAAATGGGATAGGCATCTACATGGACAGTACAGTGCACACGGAGCATCACAGTGATAAACAGATATTTGATATCTACTTCGGGTTTATCAATACCTACACCTTGTTTTTTGCCGATGAAGTAAAACTGTTTGATCTGCTTGAGGGCAAAGCGCTGAAGCTGGGGGAAATCGGCTCGGCATTGGAACTGGCACCTCGGGCCGCACAGGCGCTTGTGGCTATGTGCACCAGTCAGGGGCTGCTTGAGAAGCGTGGGGAGTGCTATGGCCTGACGTCTTTGGCGCAAGCGTTTCTGACCCGCAAGTCGGAGACCTCGTTCAGTGGGGTCCTGCAATCCGCACGCCACAAAGAAGATGCGTTCTCTTATGCATTCTTCAAAGAGTCGATGCTCAGTGGAGAGTCCGGGTTGTTCGGTGAGACTGATCTGTTTGAGAACAATGCGCAGGACCAGTTACACAGCGAAATTTTCACCAAGGCGATGCACAGTAAAAGTAAAGGACCGGCTCGGGCCTGGTCGGGTCGGATTGATCTGTCCGGGTATACCTGTCTTCTGGATGTAGGCGGTGGTTCGGGTGTTCACTCTATTTGTGCGCTGGAGAAATGGCCTGAACTGAATGCCGTGATCTTTGATCTTCCCTATGTCTGCGACATTGCCGATACCTACGTCGAGCAATACCGGATGGCGGGGCGCATCACAACCCATAAAGGAGACATCTGGGCGTCTGAGTATCCAGCCGCCGATGTGCATCTTTACAGTGATATTTTTCATGATTGGCCGCTGGACAAGTGTCTGTTTCTGGCCAAAAAGAGTTTTGATGCACTGCCCAGCGGCGGCCGTATCATTCTTCATGAGATGTTTTTTAATAAAGATAAGACCGGCCCACATAATGTCGCGGCTTATAACGCGAACATGTTGCTTTGGACCCAGGGTCAGCAATTGTCAGAGACCGAGATAAGGGAGCTGCTGACGATTGCCGGTTTTCGCGATATTACAGTTTCCCGCACGCAATACGGTGACTGGAGCCTGGCAACCGGAATCAAGTATTAAGGTTGCTGACAACCAATGCCCTGTGAGGGCGTTTTGATTGCACAGTGTGAACTCAAGGTCCGGCGCATTCGCCCCGGACTTCACTTGTGTCTTCTTGCGGGAGATTAAAGTGATCCCAGTACGTTACCGTATTCTTTGTATTTACTCCGGCATGCTGGCGTTGACCCAGTATGAATGGATGCGCTTTGCACCTATCACGGATCAGGTGTCCACCCAGTACGGTATTACTTATGGGGAAGTCGGTTCATTGTCTTTGGCTGTGACGGCACTTGCATTACCGCTGGCACTTCCCAGTGGTGGCCTGATTGACCGGATATCGGTGCAAACAGCGTTGCGTATCACCGCCATTGCCATGTTGTTGGCGGCATTGATCCGGGTGTTACAACCCCATTATGAATACCTGCTTGCCGGCCAACTGTTGTTCGGGTTTGTTCAACCCTTGACCATGTCGCTGCTCGTCAAGTTGATGATCACCTGGTTTTCTGAAGATGAACATGTGCGGGTCACGACGCTGTTCAGTACGGTGATTTTCCTGGGTATAGGCTCCGCGTTCATGATTGTCCCGTTGACGGAGGAGGGGAACATCAGCAGTTCGTTGTTGATTGACGTCGCGATCCTGGGGCTGATTGCGCTATTGACCTTCATTTATGTCCCGCGAGATGGCCCTCTTGTGCAAACAACGTCCGCTCCGACCCAGTCCGGCGGCCGTTTACTGGCGGAGGGTATCGATTTATTGCGCACGGCTCCGTTCACGGCTGTTTTGCTGATGATTTTTTTAACCAACGGCTATTTCTCCGCCATTACGACATGGCTGGAGCCGATCCTGTTGCGTCAGGGGATCGATGCCCAGGTTTCAGGGTTTATCGTTGTTCTGATGTTGGCCGGTGGTATCGCGGGTATGACGTTCATGCCTTTACTGGTGCGTAGCGGTGCAACCGTGGGGGGCATTCTGTCCGGGGTTTCATTGTTGGCAGGGGGAGGCACGGTACTGCTGTTCACCTCGGGTTCCCCTTGGATATTGAGTCTGGCAGGGATCGTGATCGGTGCCGCGCTGTTATCTCCGCTGCCTCTTCTGCTGCAACTGATAGCCGACACTGCCGGACTCTCCAGGTCTGGGACGGCGACCTCAATTTTCTGGTTAGTCGGCAATATTGGCGCCACGATAATGATCGCGACGTTGGGGGTTATCGCCGACCACGGTGACTGGGGAATGGCAGCGGTATTGCTGTGTCTGGTTCTGGTTGTCCAGATAACGATTTCTCTCATGGGTTTTCGAATGGTCGGCGCTCGCACTACCTGACAGCGAGCAGTCGAGGAACATTCGCATAGCTGCAAATAGGGGCCTGGCTATGGGGCCAAGGTTAAAGGGGCGAGGGTAGTTTATGAGTACAGTGTCGCAGTTGAATGAGCTGCTTGTTGCTCACAACTGCTTGCGCGCCATTGAGATTCAGTTGAGCGAAGATGGGGGGGCTTATGATTTATCCCTATCGATTTCAGTCTCTGAAAAGGCAGGGGCTGATGTCGTGCGTATCAGATATTTTGATATCAGCCATTTTACGTCCCGTGATATTGGCGGCGGGTTGACTCAGTTGATGCATATGAGCGTGAGTCAGTTGGATTCGGGTTTTGACCGGATGCGTTATCAGTTGGTTGATCTTGAAGATAATAAGTTGTCGTTTTGCTTCTCATCATTTTCGGTTGAGTAGAGGCTGCGAAAGAGAGGCGGTGCGTAGTTGGAGTTGGGTGTGCAATTGGTGGTTCCGCTTTTACAGCGGCGGGTTTGAGTTCATATCCATTCCTGCGGGTGCGGCTGCTGGCGGTTTCGCTCTTACAGCGAGTCACTTTGAAAAGCCCAAAGTAACCAAAGGCTCCTGCCCCTCCACTCGGTGCCTCGCCTAGGCTCGGCATGCCCGAACTCCGGCATTGATCCGTGGGCCGCCGCC
>NZ_JAQQGK010000018.1:0-66403 GCF_028550695.1 Pseudomonas sp. BLCC-B112 | reverse complement strand
ACTCCGGCATTGATCCGTGGGCCGCCGCCACAGGCCATCCATGGCCTGGGGCGGCTAACCCGGCGTCCTGCCGGGTTGCCCACGGATCAATGCCTGCGTTCGGCCATCGTGGTTAAGGGGGCAGGAAGATCAAAAGCAAAAAGCCAGATCAAAAGCCAAAGCAAAGCCATGCGCGTTTTACGCGCTTGTTGAGTTCAATGGCGTTTCGGACTCTTGCTCCGTTCGCCACTGAATCACCTCCAGCACCGCGCAACCCTCCCGGGTGAGCAGATGTACCCCTCGGGTGACCCGCGTCAGATCGCAGTCGGCAATGTCTTTCAGGTTAAGCGTGGACAGCGTGTCCATCAGATCCCGCACCACGGTGAAACGATGGGCCGCACTGCTGGCCAGATCGCTCAGAGAGGCTTGGGTGTCGAGGTAGAAAACGGCTTGGTTAGCGTCGTGGGTGTCGACGGCGGTAAAGCGCGAGAGTGGCTGGTCAATCATCGGTACAGCTCCTGTGCAGGGAGCAATCACCTGGGTTGCAGACGACGAAGAAAATGACCGCTGTGCGCGCATATGACGACCGGAGAATCACTGCGCATAGCCGTCATCACATCCTGTCGCTGGCACCGGAAAGGCGACTGCAAAGGTGTTGTGGACGCTGATGCTGCGTTGTAATTCGACCGGCCAAGGTCATTCGCGGATTTTGCCGCGAAGGGCGAACTATAGGGGGGGAGCGTGAGTGGTGCAACGGTGTATTGGCGTGGATGTTTGAGGTGGTGTTTCGTGGAAGTAACAGGCTACGGCAGGTGTGGATGAGGTTTGAGTGCCCTCGTGTGTTACAGACAGATATGGAAAAACTCCATATGCCAGAAGCTAGTTGTCACCAGTAGAAATCTGCCAGAAGCGAATGGTTTGTAGGCAGAAAGTCAATCTGTCAGTTTTCTGCTACAGCCGGGCACAAATGGCGTTGGCTAGATTTGCAATGGCGCGTCCGTAGCTCTGGCATTACAACCTAACTACGGGATTGATCATGACAGGCAAGCTCTAATCCTGTGAGGCGTGATTGCAAACTCATATTTGGGTGGCAATTAGCCATAAAAATGGTTGTGGTCAAGGTAGCTGTGGGCTAGCGTTCACCAATGCGATGACGCACCCCGCAGGCAGGACGCCAGTTATCTTCCTCCCTGTTTTCATTTAAAGAATATCAACGAGAGTTCACCAATAGCATCGAAATGCCCTGTTAAAAGGGTGTGCATAGTTTTAGAACGTGTTTTTTGAGATTTTATGTATGCTCCAAATTTTATGTGGTAAATAAATTTGTGCTGAAGGTGATGCAATAGAAAGGGAAGTTACGCCAATGCCTAGGAAGGGACAACTTTTTTGTTGGTTTTTGCTCGGAATAATAAGGGTGTGCTTTCGAAATTTCAGTCTCTACTATTGAGGTTTTGTTGTATGAGAATAACTTCCTTTACTTTGAGGAACTATCGGCGGCTAGCCGACGTAACCTTGGTGCTTGATGATAAAACAACTGTTCTTGTCGGTGCCAATAATAGCGGAAAGACGTCATGTATAGGAGCGTTACATACATTTTTGAAAAGCCCGGATAATTTAAAGATTCGAGATATATCGAGGCGAAGGTGGAAGGGGATCCAAAGGCTGGGTGAGCAAGCTGAAAAAAAGTTTCCTGCCAGTGAGGAGAAACAGACGCTATCTGATGAGCTTGTCAGTTTGCTTCCGAGTTTAGATATCGAGATCACTGCTGAGACGAGTGAGGCGTACAAAGTTCGCGACATCCTCCCTGACTTGGAGTGGAAAGGTGGAACTCTATTGGTTCGGATAACTTACGAGGCTACTGACGTTTTTAAGCTTTTTCGTGAGTACGTTGATGCGAAAAATGTAGTGTCTGGTCGTGAAAATGAAATAAGTCTTTGGCCTAAAGATTTATGTGATTTTTTGGAGAAAGGTCGGAATTTTAGCAAGTACATTAAGCAAGGTTATTATATCTTGAGTAAGGGGTTAGGTCTTGCAGGGGCCGAAGTGTTGCAGCCTATAAAAGCAGAGGTGTTGAAGAAGTTAGTTCGAGTCGACGTTATATCTGAACAGCGCGGATTGGGCGCTGAGGATGGATTAGATCAGAGTGGGCCGTACTCAGAAAAGCAACGGCTAAATAAATTGCTTCGTGAGTATTATGATCGGATTTTGAATCCGGAAGATTTTCCTGGGGTGGAAGATATTGAAGTTTTGCGACAACAGCAGAATTTAGAAAATGGATTTACTATTAGGCTAAATAAACAGTTTAAGGCACCTTTTGATGAACTGAAAGGGATGGGGTACCCCGGAATTGGCGGCAATCCAACAGTCGAAATCGCCGCGAGAATTAGCGGTGTAGATGCTTTGCAAAAAGCCTCCTCAGTTCGATATCGTTTTGATGAAAAAGAAGAAGAGTTTCTTCCTGAAAGTTACTTGGGGCTTGGCTATCAAAATCTTATATATCTAACTTTTAGGCTTCTAGAGTTTCGTGATAAATGGATGCGTGTTGGTAAGTCGGCTTTTTCGAGTAATAGCACTGAAGAGCAAATTGAACCAATTCATTTGGTCTTGCTTGAGGAGCCAGAAGTTAACCTTCATGCTCAAGTCCAGCGCGTGTTCGTATCTAAAGCTTATGATACTCTCCGAAATCATCCAGAATTACGTGATAAAAGTACCAAGGAGGACAGGCCTGAGTATCAGACACAGCTTGTGATTAGTACGCATTCTAGTCATATTATTAACGATGTTAATTTCAAGGATTTACGTTACTTTCGTCGAAATGATGCGGATGTATTAATTGCAATGGATTATACATCGATTGCAAATATGTCAGAGCTTTTTGCAAATGCGAAAGATGAGCTTCTTTTTGTAAGTAAGCACTTAAAGCTAACCCATTGCGATATTTTTTTTGCAGACGGGGTTATATTTGTTGAAGGGCAAGCAGAGCGTCTTCTAGTTCCTGAATTTATTTCCAATAGCTTTCCAAATTTGTCAAATCGGTACATCTCTATACTTGAAGTGAGTGGAGCGCATACGCACAAGTACAGAGATTTAGTTGAGAAGCTTGGTGTGGCTACTTTAGTGCTGACAGATATTGACTCTGTTGATGGAGAAGGAAAGTCTTGTTTTCCGCAAAAGGGCGTAGATCAAAAGACTAATAATGACACATTAAAGGAGTGGTACCCAAAAAAGGAAGCGTTGGATGATTTGGTGAGCTTACCTAAAGCGGAACATTCTACAAAAAGCCAGGGTATGCCGCTCTATGTTGCCTACCAAAAGCCAACGTGGATTTCCGGGAAGGAAATTTTATCAAGAACTTTTGAAGATGCATTGATTTTGGCGAATTTAGAATGTGTTTTTTTTCAAGAAAAAGCCAAAATAAAAGAAGCAAAATTCGGATTTGATAATACCGGTACATCATTGTCGGAGTCACTTTATAATTACGTGCAAGGTTTGAAAAAAGGGGACTTTGCTTTCGGCTGTCTTTTTTATCTCGCTGGTGAAAAGATAAATAAGTTAACTCCCCCGGAGTACATGAGTGAAGGTCTTAAATGGTTGGAAACTCAGCTTATGCCTAAGATTTAGTGGGAGGACTTATGTCAGAAGAGTTTTACTTGGCGGAAACCAAGCCTGTCGATCATGATAATGAAGTTGATAGCGGTATAAAAGAGTGCCTTAGAGTAGGTTCAGGGAAGAGTTTTATTACCTTCGCTGGCGCGGGGGCGGGTAAAACCTATTCCTTGAAGGGAGCTCTTGATTATCTGAAAGCTATGTACGTCGATGCATTTTATCGCCAGGGAAAGAAAGTTGCAGTTTTAACTTTTACGAATAACGCAGCAAACGAGATCGTAGATCGCATTGAGCAAAGTCCAGTCTTTGCGGTCTCGACTATCCATAGTTTTTGTTGGGCGGCCATTACCGGATTTAATGAGGATATTCGTAAGTGGTATTTGGAAACTATTCCGCTTGAACTTGAGAAGATTCAAGAGGAGGAGAGGCGAGGGCGTGCTGGAAAGGCTTCTGATGCTCGAAAAAAGACTATTAACCGTCTAATTGAAAAGATGGAGTGGTTAGCGGAGGTGCGTTCATTTGTTTACGATCCAAACGGGGTTAATTCCTCTAAAAATGCGCTGTCACATGTGGATGTTTTAAAGATTTTCTCTAATTTTTTATCTACCAAGCCGATGATGGTGGAAATAATAATAAATAAGTTTCCTTTTATATTCATCGATGAGAGTCAGGATACTAATAAGGAAGTGATTAATGCGTTTTTTGAGCTGCAAGACTCCAAGTCGGATAGTGTTGTTATCGGTTTGTTTGGAGATACTATGCAACGGATCTTTGGAGGGGGGGAACCCTTGTTGGGAAGGAGTAAGCCAAATGCCTGGATAACGTTCGACAAAAAAATGAACCATCGCTCTGCACGGCGTATTGTGGGTTTAGGTAATCAAATTCGTAGTGAAGATGATAAACGCAAACAGTATGCTCGCAATGGAGCTGTAGAGGGTTATGTACGGTATTTTTTACTGCCCCACAGTATTCCAGATAAAGATGAAGTCGAAGCGAAAATTCGTGAGGTTATGGCAGAAATAACGTGTGATTCTGGCTGGAGAGATACCCAATCTAAAGAAACCGCTATTTTGCTTCTTGAACATAAAATGGCTGGTCGTCGTCTTGGTTTTGATGAACTTTGGGAAAAGCTTTCAAAGTCAATAACAATTAAAGATCGAATATCTGAAGGTAAAAATTCAGAGCTGAACTTTTTTTCTGATATTGTTTTTCCTATGGCTGAGGCGAGCATAAATAAACAGCGAGCTGAGTTGATGTCTATCTTAAGAGCAACAGAGTCGCCGCTTTTGGAAGCCAGCCTGCTTGCTGCTAATAAAGATGATCCGCTTGCGATTGCCCGAGCCGCAGAACATATGTTTAGAGATGTGGTTTCAAATGAAAAAGTAAGCTTTCGCGAAGTTCTCGAAGTACTTGCTAAGCATAAGTTGCTGAGAATTCCTGTGAAGTTGCAGTCGTTTGTGATTCTGCCTGAAGAAAGTGGGCCAAGCCAAACGAGAGTTACGTCTGAGTTTGAAGTGGAAACGTTAGAGCAGGATGATAGTGAAATTGCCGCTTGGGCTGAAGCTTTGGAGACGAATTTCTTTCAAATTAAAAACTATAAAAATTATACTGATGGAAACTCAATATTTCGAACTCATCAGGGCGTGAAGGGTAATGAGTTTGAGCGTGTAATGGTTGTTATGGATGATGATGAAGCAGGTGGGTTCTTGTTTTCTTACGAACAGTATTTTGGCGCGAAAGAGCTTTCTCGAGACAGTCAAAAAAAACGTGAAGCAGGCGAAGAAACTGGTTTGGAACGTACCCGGCGACTGTTCTATGTCACATCCACACGAGCCAAGAGTAGTCTAGTCCATGTGATTTATACTTCTGATGTCACAAAAGTAAGGAAGAGTCTTGTTGAGAAGAGGTTTGCGAGAGAAGATGAAATAGTTGAATTTTGATTGGTGAAGAGAGATTTATATGTTTGGCGGAGAGTGTGGGTTTTTTATCACATGCTTGGCTAGCATAAAACAGAGTTTTACGATCAAGTTTATAGCTGTATATTAAGAGCTGTAGTTCACGGTCGTTTACTGACGGTTGTGATTGTTGTAGTACGTAATTTTTAGCGTTCGTCAATCTAGCCTTTTGATCATTTTTGTGAAGGATGAGTTAGGGGATGTTCTAGGTTTTGCGTTATAACACCTTCTTTTTCCGCTAGTAGATTCTGGAGCTATTAGGTAGCGATAAAACTGAGTGTCGGTTGTGGCTCGAATCGCATAGATAACTGCTTTTTTGTTTTTGATCTTGCTTTTGATCTTCCTGCCCCCTTAGACACGATGGCCGAACGCAGGCATTGAGCCGTGGGTAACCCGGCAGGGATGCCGGGTTAGCCGCCCCAGGCCATGGATGGCCTGGGGCGGCGGCCCACGGATCAATGCCGGAGTTCGGGCATGCCGAGCCTAGGCGAGGCACCGAGTGGAGGGGCAGGAGCCCTTTGGTTACTTTGGGGCTTTTCCAAAGTAACTCGCTGTAAGAGCGAAACCGTAAGTGGCAGCACCCGCAGCAATGGATATGTACTTATGGGATGGTCCGATGAATAGGTAATGGCATTTGAATCAGCATTGGAGTAGTTTTGCCACTCGCACCTTCAGGTCGAACTTGATTAAAGTCGAATCTGTAGGTGCTTTTTTAGATATGGAAGCTTATCAAGAAAAAATAAGGAGATGTTGGTGAGATCTTTATTACTACTTGCCACTGTATTGGTCATGGCAGGATGTGGAACAAACAAGGTCAACATAGAGAATGTTGTTGAAGCTCAAAAATACGATCCTGCCAGTACGGCGCGAATTCGTATTTTCTCTGGGCAAGCGGTGTACGGAGGCTATGTTGTAGGGCAAACCTGTGAGACATATTACAATGTCAGTAAAAAAAGTGGCATTGTTCCTCCTCCGGGATGGCGCGTTGTGCGCAATCATAAAAAGGAAGAATTGAGTTCGATCACTTTGCGATACCCGTCGGATTATCAGAATAATGTCATCGGTATGCCGAGCTCAAAAAAAGTGCAAAATATAAACGCTACCAACGGATACTATGATGAGTTGGTGATGCCCGCAGGGCAGACATTTATTGCATCCCTCTGGTTTGGAGCCGGTAAATCGGGTTGCAGTCCGGCAGCCGCGAGTTTTATTCCTCAAGCAAGGAAAGACTATGAAATTCGGTTCGACTATACGTCAGAGTCATATTTTTCCCCAACAATGTGTCATGTCGGGGTGTATGAGTTGCAATCGGCTGGTGGTCCATCGAATGTCGTGCGTGAGCTCCCTATTTCTACAGACTATTGTTTGTCTGACTCCTCGGGTACATATCACACTGTCACTGCTCGCGGTGATTCGGCTTCTCAATAAATCTTGGTGCAGTATTGGGGGGAGCAATACAGCTACTCCCATACTTTGTCTAAGGGAGTAGGTCGCTGGCCGTTTCGGGTTGTTAAAAACTTTCGTTAACTTCCTGTTATCAAAAAATAGAGGCTTCGTCCTAAAATCAAACATGCGCCGTCGAACTTACGGCGCTGTTATCTCAATGCACAATCTGCGCAAGAAACGCCTTAGCCCTCTCACTCTTCGGCGCGCCAAAAAACGCCTCTGGCGGCGCATCCTCCACAATCCGCCCCCCATCCAAAAACAACACCCGCTCCGCCACCTGCCGTGCAAACCCCATCTCATGGGTCACGCACAACATCGTCATACCACTCCCGGCCAGTTTCACCATCACATCCAACACCTCACTCACCATCTCCGGGTCCAGCGCCGAAGTCGGTTCATCAAACAACATGATCTTCGGCTCCATGCACAACGCCCGGGCAATCGCCACGCGCTGTTGCTGCCCGCCAGACAGCTGGCTCGGGTACTTATCCGCCTGGTTCTCAATCCCCACCTTGGCCAGAAACCCCCGCGCCAGTTCTTCAGCCTTTTTCCGCGACAACCCGCGCACAGTCATCGGTGCCAGGGTGCAGTTGTCCAGCACGCTCATGTGCGGGAACAGGTTGAAGTGCTGGAACACCATGCCCACTTGGCTGCGCACCTGGGCGGCTTCGCGGGTGTTTTGCGAGAGGTCGGTGCGGTCCACCAGGATGCGGCCTTTTTCGGCGATTTCCAGGCGGTTGATGCAGCGGATCAGGGTGGACTTGCCGGAGCCGGAAGGCCCGCAGAGGACGATGCGTTCGCCCTGGCGCACCTTGAGGTCGATGTCGTGCAATACGTGGAAGGCGCCGTAGAACTTGTTCAGCCCGGCAATATCGATCACCACTTCACGCGGGTCGGCAATGGGCTGAACGGGCGCTTGGGAGGCGGCGGAAAGCGGGGCGGTCTGGGTCTGCATGGCGGTTCTCCGTCGGTCAGTTGAAGCGCTCGGCGCGGTAGGGGGTGGGGTCGGTGAAGGGCGTTTCGCCGGTGACCAGCTGCGCCAGCAGTTGGCCGCTCACCGGGCCCAGGGTCAGGCCGTGGTGGGCGTGGCCGAAGTTGAACCACAGGCCGGGGTGGCGCGGGGCCGGGCCGATCACCGGGCACATGTCCGGCAGGCACGGGCGGCGGCCCAGCCAGGGTTCGGCATCGAGGCGTTCGCCCAGGGGGTAGAAGCGGCGGGCCAGGGCTTCGCAGCGGCGCAGTTGGATTTCGTTGATCGACTCGTCCGGGTCGGCGAATTCGATGCCGGTGGTCAGGCGGATGCCGCCCACCATCGGCGCCAGGACGTAGCCGCCCACCGGGTCGAGGATCGGGTGCTGCAAGCGGGTGCCGGGCAGGGCGGCGTAGTGCATGTGGTAGCCGCGCTTGATCGCCAGGGGGATGCGGTAGCCCAGGGGTTCGAAGATGCCGCTGGCTTGCGGGCCCAGCGCCACCACCACTTCCTGGGCGGTGATCGGGCCGAGTTCGCTGTGCACCTGCCAGCCGCCTTCGATCTGAGTCAGGCTCAGGGCTTCACCGATGATGAATTGGCCGCCGCGCTGCTTGAACAGTTCGGCGTAGCCGCGGGTCAGGCCGCCGGGGTCGCTGACGGTCTTGGGGTCGAGCCAGTGCAGGCCGCCGACTACGTCTTGGTGCAGGCCGGGTTCCAGGGCCAGCAGTGCAGTGCGATCCAGTACCCGGTAGTTGAGCTGGTAGTCGCGCAGGTCGGCGGCGGCGCGTTGGGCGAAGTCGAAGGCCTCCTGGTCGTTGAAGGCTTCGAGCCAGCCGCCGTCGGCGATCAGCTCCAGCATGTTGGCCGGGCGGGCCAGGGCCAGGTGTTCGCTCACGCAGCGTTCGATCAGCGGCAGCATGGCGCGGGTGGCGGCGGCCAGGCCCTTGGGCGAGGAGTGGCGCCAGTATTGCAGCAGCCAGGGGCCGGCCTTGGGCAGGTGGCGCAGGCTGTAGCGCACGTCCGATTGCTGGTTGAGGCCGTAGCGCACCAGCTTGGTCACTTCCCGGGGGAAGGCGTAGGGAATCACGCTGGCGCGTTCGATCAGCCCGGCGTTGCCGTGGCTGGTGCCGTTGCCCGGGGGCTGGCGGTCCAGCAGCACTACTTGGCGGCCGCGGGCCTGCAGGTGCAGGGCGCTGCTGACGCCGACGATTCCGGCGCCCAGAACGAGGGTTTGGCAATGCATGTTTCAGTCCTTATGACAGTGGCCGCGCGGCGGCCCGCTAAAGGGTTCAGTTCAGGTGCCGGCCCAGACGGCCTTCCAGGTATTTGAGGCTGCGCCGCACCACTTCGACGATCAGCAGGTAGAGCACCGCAGCCCACAGGTAGATCTGGAAATCGAAGCTGCGGGAGAAGGCCAGCTTGGTCACCCCCATCAGGTCGTAGATGGTCACCAGGGAGGCGATGGCGCTGGCCTTGATCATCAAAATCAGCTCGTTGCCCAGTGGCCCGATGGCGATCAGCAGCGACTGCGGCAGTATCACTTTGCGAAACGCGGTCCAGCGCGACAGGCTCAGGGCCTTGCAGGCTTCGCGCTGGCCCTGGGCCACGGCCAGCAGGCTGCCGCGCAGGATCTCCGCCTGGTAGGCGGCGGTGTTCAGGGTGAAGGCCAGCAGGGTGCAGAACCACGCATCGCGGAAGAACCACCACAGGCCCACGTCCTGCCAGAAGCCTTTGAACGAGCCCAGGCCGTAATACAGCATGAACAGCTGGGCCAGCAGCGGCGAGCCGCGGAAGAAATACACGTAAGCCCCGGTAAAACGCCGCAGGAACTGATTGCTGGACAGTCGCCCAAGGGCGATCAGCAGGCCGAGCACGGCGCCCAGGCTGAAGGAAATCGCCACCAGCTTGGCGGTCACCAGTAGGCCGTCGATAAAGCGCGGGCCGTAGCGTTCCAGCAGTTCCTGGTTGAGGAACAGGTTCAGCAGGTCATCCAGGCTCATGGTTGCAGGCTCCGTTGCGCACGGTTGAAGCGCCGTTCAAGAAAGCTGAACAGGTGCCCCGACAGCGCCGAGAAGAACAGGTAGCCCAAGCAGGCCACGCTGTAGAACAGCATGGGTTCCTTGGTCACGCTGACCGCGAGGTTGGTCTGGCGCATCAGGTCCACCAGGGAAATGGTCGACACCAGGGAGGTGTCCTTGAGCAGCGACAGCCAGTTATTGGAAAGCCCCGGCAGGGCGATGCGCGTCAGTTGCGGCAGCAGCACCCGGGTGAAGGTGGTGCGGCGCGACAGGCTCAGGGCGCGGGCGGCTTCGTACTGGCCCTTGGGCAGGGTCTTGAACGCGGCCAGCCAGATCTCGCTGGAGAAGGCGGCGAACACCAGGCTGAAGGCGATCATCGCGGCGACGAAGGTGTTGATCGCCACTTCACCGGGGTAGCCCAGGGCGCCGAGGATCTTCTGCGCGGCAATCTGGCAGCCGTAGTAGATGATCAGCAGGGTCAACAGCTCCGGCAGGCCGCGAAACACCGTGGAAAAGGTCGTGGCCCAGGCCCGCGCCCAGCGGTTTTTCGAGCGCGCGGCCAGGGCTACCAGCAAGCCCAGGGGCAGGCCGATGGGCACGCAGGCCAGCGCCAGGGCGATGGTCACCAGGGCCCCGGCGAGCAAGGCCGAGCCCCAGCCGCCGCTGGCAAAGGACAGGAGTGACAGCTGTTCGAACATGCGCGAACCCTCAGGAAAATTGAACCGTGCAGGGCGCCGCCGCGCTCAAGGGAGCGCGGGGCAAGGGCAGCGGCAAAGGCGGGCGGTCAGTAGATGTCGAAGGCGAAGTAGCGGCTGGAGATCTGCTTGTAGGTGCCGTTGGCGACGATCTCGTCCAGGGCCTTGTTCAGGCGTTCGCGCAGGGCGTTGTCTTCTTTGCGCACGGCGATGGAAGCGTCGGCGGTGGTGCCGTTGACGTCGCCGATGATCTTGCAGCAGTCCTTGCCGGCGCTTTCAGCCCAGGCCAGCAGCGGGAATTTGTCGGCAATCACCCCGTCCACGCGTCCGGCGGCCAGGTCGCTGTTGGCTTCGTCCAGGGTCGGGTAGAACTTCACGTCGGCGCCGGCCGGGCCGTAGTGGTCCTCGGCGTAGATGGCCTGGGTTGAGGAGGCCTGGGCGCCCACGGTGCGGCCCTTGAAGTTGGTCTGGGCGTCGGTGATGTCCGAGTCCTTGGCCACGGCCACCGACAGCGGGGTGCGGTAGTAGTGGTTGCTGAAGGCGATCTTCTTCTTGCGCTCGTCGGTGGCGATCATCGAGGCCACCACGGCGTCGTATTTCTTCGCCAGCAGCGCCGGGATGATGCCTTCCCAGTCCTGGGCGACGATCTGGCACTCGACCTGCATCTGCTTGCACAGGGCGTTGGCGATGTCCACGTCAAAGCCGTGCAGCTGGTTGTTGGAGTCCACGTAGTTGAAGGGCGGGTAGGCGCCTTCGGTGGCGATCTTCAGGGTTTCGGCCTGGGCCGTGGAAGCGGCGATGACCAGGGCGCAAGCGCCGGCGAAGCGAAGGACGTTGTTCATGGAGCACCTCGGTTATTTATTGTTTTGGTCGGGCGGACGATGTGTAACCAACAAACTCGTTATGCAGGGCAGCGGTGGCTTCCAGGCGTTTTTCCACCTCGGGTCCCAGGTGCTTGCACACCTCGTTGACCAGCAGGTGCACCAGCGACAGCATGGCCGCGGTGGACTCCCAGAACAGGTTGAATTCAGTGGGCACGCGGAACACCTCGTCGGCGTTCTGCTCGGCCCAGTCGCAGAAGGTGTCGGTGACCAGGGTCACCGGAATCCCCGCCTCGCGGGCCTTGTGGCACAGGGTCAGGGCGTGGCGCGAGTAGCGCCGGGCCTCGAACACCACCAGGGCGCAGTCTTCGGCGGGGCTGAGCAGCACGTCGGCGAAATGCCCGGCGGCGCCGTCCACCAGGTGCACGCCGTCGCGCAGGTATTGCAGCAGGTGGACCATGGAGGCGGCGATGCCGCGCTCGGTCTGGAACCCCGCCACGTACACCCGGCGCCGGCTGGCCAGGCGCTGGACCACGGTCTGCCAGGCCGGGGTCAGGCTGTATTCGTAGACCTTGACCAGCGCGCCGACTTCCAGCTCGAAGCTGCGCGGCAGGCCCTGGGCCACCGGGTTGGGCTGCTGGCGAAATTCCTGCAGGCGGTCGCCCACCAGCCACGGGCCTTCGCCGAGGTCGTTCTTCAGGTCGTTTTTCAGGTCCTTGAAATGGCTGTAGCCGATGGCGCGGCAGAAACGGCCGACGCTGGATTCGCTGACACCGAGTTTTTCGGCGATGTCGGCGGCGGTCTGGAAGGGCAGTTCGTAGAGGTTGGCCAGCATGTAGCTGGCAATCGCCCGGCCCGACGCGGTGGCGCTGGACAAGCTGCTTTCAAGGCGTTGTTTGATGGGCTGGCTCATGGCCGCTCCTGGTTTTTATTGACCGCTGGAAACGGAAAATGAATGTTTTCTGTCATGAAGTCAACATTTGACAGTTAACTGGCGTGACGCGATAGTCAGGCACCTTCCAATAACAATTCCAATGGAGCTGCAATGACCGACGCGAACCACGCGACCCCGGCGCAGGCTGATGTCGAATACCTCGACCTGCCGGCCTTGACCGACTTGCTGCAACGCATTTTTCTTCGCCACGGCACCTCTGCCGAGGTGGCCTGGGTGCTGGCCGACAACTGCGCCCGCGCCGAGCGCGACGGTTCCCACAGCCACGGGGTGTTCCGCATTCCCGGTTACCTGTCGTCCCTGGCCAGCGGTTGGGTCAACGGTCAGGCCGTGCCGCAAGTGGAGGATGTGGCCCCCGGCGTGGTGGCGGTGGACGCCGCAGGCGGCTTTGCCCAGCCGGCCCTGGCGGCGGCCCGCGAGCTGCTGTTGAGCAAGGCCCGCAGCGCCGGGATCGCGGTGCTGGCGATTCGTAATTCCCATCACTTCGCCGCCCTGTGGCCGGATGTCGAGCCCTTCGCCGAAGAAGGCCTGGTGGCCCTGAGCCTGGTCAACAGCATGACCTGCGTGGTGCCCCACGGCGCCCAGCGGCCGCTGTTCGGCACCAACCCGATTGCCTTCGCCGCCCCCCGCGAGGGCGCCGAGCCCATCGTCTTCGACCTGGCCACCAGCGCCATCGCCCACGGCGATGTGCAGATCGCCAAGCGCCAGGGCCAGCAGTTGCCGCCGGGCATGGGGGTGGACCGCGACGGCCAGCCCACTTGCGACCCGGCAGCGATTCTCGACGGCGGCGCCTTGCTGCCCTTTGGCGGGCACAAGGGCTCGGCGTTGTCGATGATGGTTGAGCTGTTGGCGGCGGCGCTGACCGGCGGCAATTTCTCCTTCGAGTTCGACTGGTCACAACACCCGGGGGCGCAAACACCCTGGACCGGGCAACTGCTGATCGTCATCGACCCCAGCCACCTGGGCGGCGGGCATTTTGCCCAGCGCAGCGGCGAGCTGGTGCGGCAGATGCAGGCCGTGGGCCTGGAGCGCATGCCCGGCGACCGACGCTACCGCACCCGGGCCAAATCCCTGCAAGAGGGCATTCCCCTGGCCGCCGCCGAGCTGGCGCGACTGCGCGCGTTGGCGGCCGAGGCTTAAGGCCTTATCCCTTGGCACCGGGGTCGATAGACCCTTGGTGCTACTCCCGGTAGGGGGGCCGGTAGCGGTCCGGTCGTGGATCGGATTTGCCGCTCCCTGCCAGCCCCTCCAAAGCACCGTGAACTTGCCCCCAAGGCAGCCTATGGGCGGCCTTGGCGCGTTTCGATAATCGCCTCCGACATTTCGTCCCCCGTTTGCGGAGCGCGCCATGCATAACAATAAGAACTGCCAGTACCCTCTGATTCCGGCCCTGCTCGTCGGCCTGTCGACCCTTGGCCTGGGCACTGTCGCCGAAGCCGAAATCATGCTGTACGACAAGGACCAGACCACCTTTTCCACCGACGGCTACGTCAACGCCTTCTACGTCAACAGCAAGGTCGACCGCGCCGGCGAGCAGTACGACCGCCGCCAGGCGCGGGTGAAGATGGGCTTTCTGCCCAACTACCTGGGCTTCAACATGGGCAAGCAGGTGGACGACCTCAAGCTCGGCGCCCGGGCCTCGTTCTGGGTGACCATCAACGACAGCGAAACCAACGGCACCGACACCGCCATCGACGTGCGCCAGTTCTACGGCACCGTGGCCAACCCGGAGTGGGGCGAGGTGCTGATCGGCAAGGACTTCGGCCTGTTCGCCCGTTCCAACATCCTGCTCGATGAAATGCTTGCCGGGTACGGCCAGGTCAGCGACAGCCTGGGGCTGGTGGACGGCGGCGGGGTGTCGTTCGGCAACATCGGCAGCGGTTACCCCTATCCCTTTCCGTCGTCGCAGATCACTTACCGCAGCCCGGTGATGGACGGCCTGCGGGTGGCGGTGGGCATCCTCGACCCGGTGGACACCAACGACAGCAGCGCCCTGGGCAAGGCCTACCAGAAGAACCCGCGCACCGAGAGCGAGATCACCTACCAGTTCGACCTGGGCGGGGCCAAGTTCTACAGCTGGCTCAACGGCAGCTACCAGACCTCCGACAACACCGACCCCAGCGTGCAGTCAGTGACTTCCAAGGGCCTGGGTTATGGCCTGCAGGCGAAGATGGGCGGGTTGTCCCTGACCGGTTCCGGGTTCCAGGCCAAGGGCATCAACCCGTTCTTCACCAACAATGCCGGCGAGGCCACCTTGCGCAATGTCGACAGCAAGGGCTACCTGCTGCAGGGCTCGTACAAACTGGGCAAGAACCGCCTGGCGCTGTCCTACGGCAAGACAAAGGACGACGGCAACGGCGTAGTCGGCAGCGGCGCCGATTACCAGACCCGGGGCGTGGCGCTGTTCCACGACATCAACGACAACCTCAAGCTGGTGGCCGAGTACAACCAGTTCGAGATCGACGGCCACCACACCACCGCGCAGAACGAAAACACCGACACCTTCGCCGTGGGTGCCGTACTGACCTGGTAACCCCAGCGCCGGCCCTGGCGTGCGCATCGCGCCCGGGCCGGCGCCCCCTCCATTCCCCATATCTCCCGCATGTCCCGTAGGAGCCGGCATGCCGGCGAAGTGGCCCGCCAGCCTTGCACCAAACCGGCCGACGCCTTCGCTGGCAAGCCAGCCCCTACGCCCATGGAACCGGCTACCCGCTACCCAAGTAGCATTCGTCCCCCGGGGCCGGCTTCGTACACTCATTGCTCAGACAACCCGCGCCGGAGGCGACGATGCAGCAAGCCCAGAGCGAGGGCGTGGTCAGCGCCATGTCCCAGGCCGTCGATCCGCAGCAGGTGGCCCAGGACCTGGCCAGCCAGTTGCTGCATCCGCACCTGGGCTTCGTGCTGTTCTTCTGTTCCGCCGAATACCCCCTGCAGACCCTCGGCCCGGCCCTGCAGCAGAGCTTTGGCGGCATCCCCCTGGTGGGTTGCACCAGCGCCGGGGAGATCACCCCCCTGGGCTACGGGCGCAATTGCGTGACCGCCATCGGCTTCGATCACCGACACTTTTCCATCGCCGCCGAGCTGATCGATCAGATGGAGCACTTCAGCCTGATCGACGCCCAGCAGATGGTCGAACGCCTGGTGGGCCGCTGCCGCAGCAACACCCTGGCGCCGATCAAGGGCAACAGCTTCGCCCTGACCCTGCTGGACGGCCTGTCGAGCCGTGAGGAAATGGTCCTGGCCGCCCTCAGCGCGGCCCTGGGGGACATTCCGCATTTCGGCGGTTCGGCCGGCGATGACAACTACCTGACCCACACCCACGTGTATTTCGGCGGCGAGTTCCACAGCGGCGCGGCGGTGGTGGTGCTGGTCAACACCTGGCTGGATTTCGAGGTGTTCACCACCCACCACATCCTGCCCCGGGAAGAAAAACTGGTGGTCACCGGGGCCGACAGCGCCTCGCGCCGGGTCTATGAACTGAACGCCGAGCCCGCCGCCGAGGAGTACGCGCGGCTGATCGGCGTGCCCCTGGCGCAGCTCGACCACCGGGTGTTTGCCGCCCACCCGCTGGCGGTGCGCATCAACCAGCACTACTACGTGCGCGCGGTGCAGCAGGTGCACCCGGATCTGAGCCTGAGTTTCTACTGCGCGGTGGAGAACGGCATCGTCCTCACCGCCATGACCCCCGGCCCCTTGCTGCCCAACCTGCAACAGCTGTTCGACGGCTTGCAGCAGCGCCTCGGCGGGCTGTTGCTGACCATTGGCTGCGACTGCTTTTTGCGCCGCCTGGAGCTGGAGGATCGCGGCAGCCTGGATGAGATCGGGGCCTTTTTGCGGGAACAGCGGGTGATGGGTTTCAACACCTACGGAGAACAGTTCAATGGCATGCACATCAACCAGACCTTCACCGGGGTCGCCATTGCCCGCAGTCGAACTCCGGCCCGCCGCTGAGCTGCAAGCGCAGCTCGATGACCTGCAGCGCGAGAACCGCAAGCTGCGGCGCATCAACGAGGCGCTGATCGAACGGGTCGAATCGGGCATCACCCGCGGCAACGACCCTTACGCGGCGTTCCAGCATTCGGTGGTGCTGGCCGAGCAGGTGCGCGAACGCACCGACGCCCTGAACCAGGCCATGGCCGAGCTCAAGGCCGGCAACCATTTGCTCAGCGAAGCGCGGCTGCGGGCCGAGACGGCCCACCAGCACCTGATCGACGCCATCGAGAGCATTTCCGACGCCTTCGTGCTGTTCGACCAGGAGCAGCGCATCGTCCTGTTCAACAGCCGCTTCCGCGCCTTCTGGAGCCACAGCCGGGTACGAATCATGGCCGGCATGCGCCTCTCGGAAGTGCGCCGGCTGATGACCAGCACCGGGCTGTTCAGCGAAGAACCGCGCAGCGCCGGCGACGAACAACTGCTGTATCGCCTGCAAAACGGCCGCTGGTTGCAGGTCAGCGAGCGGCCGACCCGGGAAGGCGGGCGGGTGATCCTGTTCACCGACATCACCGAGGTCAAGCACAGCGAAACCCTGCGCCGGGAACAGGCGGTGGCGCAGAAATCCCACCTGCTGCAACGGGCGGTGGACAACCTGTCCCAGGGCGTGGCCATGGTCAACGCCGAGGGCATCCTCGAACTGTGGAACCGGCGCTTCCTTGAACTTAGCGGGTTGGCCCCGGTGGCCGCGCACCGCTTGTTTGCCGAGGTCATCGGCGACAGCGAGTTGAGCCTGCTGACCCCCGCCAGCCGCGACGGCAATGGCCGGGTGATCCATGAATGCGAGCAGCGTTTGAGCGATGGCCGGGTGCTGGAGATTCGCACCCATCCGCTGCCCACCGGCGGCTTCGTCAACACCTTCACCGACATCACCGAGCGTTACCAGCACGCTGAGGCCCTGAGTGAAAGCGAGCGCTGGATTCGCCTGATCACCGACCATGTACCGGCGCTGATCGCCTACCTGAATGCCGATCTGGTGTATGAGTTCACCAACAAGGTCTACGAGGAATGGTACTGCTGGCCGCGCGGCGTGATGCTTGGCCAGAGCCTGCGCGAGGTGCACAGCGAACAGCACTACCAGCGCCTGGAAAGCTATGTGGAACGGGCCCTGGCCGGGGAGAGCGTGACCTTCGAATTCGCCGAAACCAACATCAACAACCAGGAGCGCTACATGCTGCGCTCCTACGTGCCCAACCGCCTGGCCAATGGTGAAGTGGTGGGGATTTTCGTGCTGATCCGCGACATCACCGAGCGCCGGCGCACCGCCGAGGCCTTGCATCAGGCCTACCAGAACCTGGAGCTGCGGGTGCGCGAACGCACCGCCGAACTGACCACCCTCAACCAGCAGCTGCTGCGCGAGATCGAAGAGCGCAGCCGGGTCGAATCCCGGCTGCGCGAGGCCAAGGCCGAGGCCGAACGGGCCAACCTGTCGAAGACCAAGTTCCTCGCCGCGGTCAGCCATGACCTGCTGCAACCCCTGAACGCCGCGCGGCTGTTTACCAGCGCCTTGCTGGAGCGGCGCGATCCCCAGGCCAGCAGCGCCCTGGTGCGCAATGTCAGCAACTCCCTGGAGGATGTGGAAAACCTGCTGGGCACCCTGGTGGACATTTCCAAGCTCGATGCCGGGGTGATCAAGGCCGATATCGCGCCCTTTGCCTTGAGCGAACTGCTGGAAAACCTCGCCGCCGAGTACGTCCAGGTGGCCCGCAGCGAGGGCCTGGAACTGCACTTCGTGGCCTGCTCGGCGCTGGTGCGCAGCGACATCCAGCTGCTGGCGCGGATTCTGCGCAACCTGTTGAGCAACGCCATCCGCTACACCCGCCAGGGTCGCGTGGTGCTGGGCTGTCGGCGCCAGGGGCGCTGGCTGTCGATCGAAGTCTGGGACAGCGGTATGGGCATTGCCGCCGAACGCCTGGAGGAAATCTTCCAGGAGTTCAAGCGCGGCGAAGAACAGCGCCCCGACCAGGATCGCGGCCTGGGCCTCGGGCTGGCCATCGTGGAAAAGATTGCCGGGATTCTCGGGCACCGCATCGGCGTGCGCTCCTGGCCGGGGCGCGGTTCGGTGTTCAGCGTGCAGGTGCCCATCAGCGCCAGCGCGCCCTTGCCAGCGCCGCGCCCGGAACTGGGGGAAGTCCTGCTGGAGCGTTTGCACGGCGCGCGGATTTGGGTGCTGGATAACGACGCGGCGATCTGCGCCGGCATGCGCACCTTGCTCGAAGGCTGGGGCTGCCAGGTGATCACCGCCTTGTCCGAAGAAGACCTGGCGCGCCAGGTGGACGACTACCGCGCCGAGGCCGATCTATTGATCGCCGACTATCACCTGGACCAGCAACAGAACGGCATCGACGCCGTGGCACGAATCAACGCCCGGCGCGCCCTGGCGATCCCGGCGATGATGATCACCGCCAACTACAGCAACGAGCTCAAACAGCAACTGCGGCAGTTGGGCCACACCCTGATGCACAAACCGGTGCGGCCGATGAAACTCAAGACCGCCATCAGCCACCTGCTGACGCCCCCTGTGTAGCCGCTGCCGCAGGCTGCGCCCGGCTCCGCAGGAGACGCCAACCCTGGCAACGCGGTCTACCAGAACAACCCGCGTGCCCCGATTCACCGCCATGGCGTTGGTCGCAATGAATGCGCCGGTCTTCAGATCGCTGGAAGGGCCTTCGGCCCTTGTCGCAGCCTCGCCGAAGGCTCGGCAGCGGCTACAGAGGGTTAGCGGCGCAGGTAGGCGCCGAAATCGATATCACCGGCGCTGAGGATCGCTTGCACCCGGTTGTGCACGTTGAGCTTGCGCAGAATCGCCGAGACGTGGGCCTTCACTGTGGTTTCGGCAATGTCCAGGGTGTAGGCGATCTGTTTGTTGGACTCGCCCTTGGTCATGCGTTCCAGTACCAGGAGCTGTTTGCGGGTCAGGGCTTGCAGCAGTTCCGGGGGAAAGCTTGGGGTCTCGCTGTTGCGCCGCCCCGGCTGGCTTTTCTGGGTGCGGATGATGTCCGGCGGCAGGTACACGTTGCCATTGAGGATCTGTTCGATGGCGTCGGTCATCTGCGAGCGCGCCGAGGATTTGGTGATGAAGCCGACGGCGCCGTAGGTGATGGCCTGGAGCACGATCTGCTTGTCCTGCTCGGCGGAGACGATCACCACCGGAATGGTCGGCGCTTCGTTGCGCAGGGTGATCAGGCCGTTGAGGCCGTGCATGCCGGGCATGTTCAGGTCGAGCAGGATCAGGTCCAGGTCGTCGTGCTCCTGGGTCAGGGCCAGGGCGCTGTCCAGGTCGGCGGTTTCCATCACCTCGCTGCCGGGAAATCCGTCGCTGATGACGTTGTGGATGGCTTCGCGAAACAGTGGGTGATCGTCGGCTATCAGAATTTTATACATGGCCTTTCACCTCGTTATTGTGATTGTGCAGGGGGCTTTTGCGGCTTCAGGGAAAGGCTTCCGGCTGGGCCGCCACCACCGGCAGCCCGGCGGCCTCCCAGGCGTCCAGGCCGTCGCGATACCAGTAGAGGGAGGTATAGCCCAGGGCTGCGGCGCGTTTTACCGCGTTCCAGCTCAGCCAGCAATCGGCGCGGCAATAAAAGACCAGCGGTCGTTGCCGATTACCGGCGCTGAGCTGTTGCAGGTAGCGGCTGAAGTACTGCTGCCACTCTGGGCTCAGCTCGCCGTCGCCGGTATTGGCCAGCCAGTGGCTGCCGGGCAGGTTGGCGTGGGGCTCGCTGTCGATGAAGCGGCCTTGCAGCCATTGCCGGCGATAGACGTCGATCAGCAGCGGTTTGGGCTGCTGCTGGAGCAGGACCTGCAAGCCTTGGGTGTCGATGATCTGTGCAGCCTCTACCTGGGTGGGTGTCGGGCTGCGGTAGAGGCGGGTGCGATAGCCGTCGGCGGAAAACAGTGGAGTCTCGGCTTGGGCCATTCCCAGGGTCAGGCTCAGCGAGAGCAGGGCCAGGGTCTGCAGGGCACGGGGCATAAGGGGGTTGTCCTTCTTGTTATGGGCCCATTACATGCCAGCGCGGGTGCATTTGTGAATGCGACCATCGACAGCAAAAGCAGTACCAAAGTCGTAGGTTTTGGCTGGGCGAGGCTCTCGCGCTTGTCTGTAGCCGCTGCCGCAGGCTGCGAACGGCTTGGGCGGCATTCCGACGCAGGAGACGCCAAACCTGGCAATGCGGTCTATCAGAACAACCCGCGTGGCTCGATTCACCGCCCTGGGGTTGGTCGCGATGAACGCGTGGGGCTTCGGATCGCTGGAAGGTCCTGCGGCCCTTGTCGCAGCCTCGCCCAAGGCTCGGCAGCGGCTACAGGCGTTGCAGAGATTGCAGGGATTGCAGGGCTTCGTGTAGCCGCTGCCGCAGGCTGCGAACGGCTCCGGAGGAGACGCTAAACCTGCCGGCGCGGTCCATCAGGACAATCCACGGGCGTCGGTGCACCGCCATAGTGTTGGTTGTGATGAATGCGCGGGCCTTCGCATCGCTGGAAGGGCCTTCGACCCTTGTCGCAGCCTCGCCCAAGGCTCGGCAGCGGCTACAGTGGCTCTTTATCTGGAGATACCTAGGCGGTGCTTTTGCGCAGGGCGGCGTGCTGCGGGTTGAAGGTCAGCACTGCCAGCAGGGAGAACACCAGGGTCAGCCCCAGGCACACGGCCAGGGCCAGGAGGTTGAGGCGTTGATACAGGGCGAAGCGCACCAGCTCCACGGCGTGGGTGAAGGGGTTGAGGGCGCACAACCAGTACAGCCAGGGGCTGGCTTCGAGCATCTTCCACAGCGGGTACAGCGCCGAGGACAGGAAGAACAGCGGGAAGATCACGAAGTTCATCACCCCGGCAAAGTTCTCCAGCTGGCGGATGGCGTTGGACAGCAGCAATCCCAGGGCGCTGAGCATCAGGGCCACCAGCAGCAAGGCCGGCAGCGCGGCCAGCAGGCCCATGGCCGGCGGTTGCACGCCATACAGCCAGGCCACGGCGAGGAAGGCGTAGACCTGCAGCAGCGAGATCAATGAGGTGGCCAACAGCTTGCTGGCGAGCAGGAAGGCCCGGGGCAGGGGGCTGGTGAGCAGCACGCGCATGCTGCCCATTTCCCGGTCGTAGACCATCGACAGCGAGCCCTGCATGCCGTTGAACAGCAGGATCATGCAGGCCAGCCCCGGGACGATGTAGACCTCGTAGGGAATGTAGGTGCTGTAGGGCTCGATGATGGCGATGCCCAGGGCCGCGCGAAAGCCGGCGGCGAACACCAGCAGCCACAGCAGCGGCCGCACCAGGGCGCTGAGAAAGCGCGTGCGTTGCAGCACGAAGCGCAGCCATTCGCGCAGCACGATGCCGCGCAGGCATTGCCAGTAGGCGTTCATGCGAGCGGTTCTCCGATCGGGGCCGGGCGTGGCTGGGGATTCTGGGTCAGGCGGGCGAAGGCGGTGCCCAGGTCGCCGCCCTGTTCCTGGCTGATGGTGCTGGCCACGCCACTGGCCACCAGGCGCCCCTGATGCAGGATCAGCAACTGGTCGTCGGCCTGCACTTCATCCAGCAGGTGGGTGGTCCAGAGCACGCTCAGGCGCTGTTCCTGGCACAGCTGGCGAATGTGCCGGTTGAGGGCCAGGCGGCTGGCCGGATCGAGGCCGGCGCTGGCCTCATCGAGCAGCAGCAGGCGCGGTTCGTGCAGCAGGGCGCGGGCGATTTCCACCCGTCGGCGGTGGCCGCCATTGAGGGCGCGGACGCTTTCCCGGCGCCGCTCGCTCAGGCCCTGGCGCGCCAGTTCGGCGTCGATTCGCGCCTGCCCCTGGCGCCGCGACAAACCGTGCAGCGCGGCGTGGTAGTGCAGGTTCTGCTCGACGCTCAGGTCCAGGTCCAGGGTGCTTTGCTGGAACACCACGCCGAGCTGGCGCAGGGCGGCGCGGGCAGCGTTGCGCAGCGAGCAGCCGCCGACGCGGATGTCGCCCTGCTGCAGGTCGTAGAGCCTTGTGAGCAGGGCGATCAGGGTCGACTTGCCGGCGCCGTTGGGCCCCAGCAGGGCGGCAAAGCGTCCGGGAGCCAGGCTCAGGCTGACCTGATCGAGGGCCTGGCGCGGGCCGTAGGCGAAGCTCAGCTGGCTGACCTCCAGGGCGTTCATGGGGTCACCACCACGCCCCAGGGATAGCGCCCGACCTTCACCGACTTGAGCACCTTGAGGCTGTTCACATCGATCACCGAAACATCGCCGCTGACCCCGTTGGTGGCCAGCAACTGGCTCTGGTCCGGGGTGAATGCCAGCTGCCAGACCCGCCGCCCCACCAGCAGGTAGTCGAGGATCTCGTAGGTCTTGGCGTCGATCACCGCCACATGGTTGGCCGGGCCCAGGGCGACGAAGGCGTACTTGCCGTCGGCGCTGAGCTTGATGCCCACCGGCTGCACCTTGTCCGGGTGCACGCCCTTGATCTTGAAGTTCAGGGTCTTGAGCACCTGGCGCGTGGCCACGTCGAGGATGGTCACGGTGCCGCCGATTTCCGCCGAGGCCCAGAGCCTTGAGCCGTCCTGGTTGAACTCGACGAAGCGCGGGCGCTGGTCCACCAGGGTGCTGTCGGCCAGGGTCTGGGTGCTGGTGTCGATCCAGTGCAGCATGTTGGTGGTTTCGCTGGTGTTGACCGCCCACTTGCCGTCGGGGCTCACCGCCATGCCTTCGGGTTCGACCCCGACGTTAATCTGGCCGAGGACCTTGGCGGTCTCGGTGTCGATTACGGTGACCAGCGCATCGTCCTCGTTGGACACGTACAGCCAGCGGTTGTTGGGGTGTAGGGCGAACTGCTCGGGGTCCTTGCCGGACGGCAGCTCCTTGATGATCTTGCGGGTCGCTACGTCCATCACCTGGACCCGGTCCGAATCGCTGGCGCAGATGTACAGCAGCTTATTGTCATGGGACAGCAGCAACCCCCGCGGGCGCTGACCTACCGGCAGGGTCTCGGTGACTTCCAGGGTCTGCAGGTCGATCAGGCTCAGGCTGTTGTCCTTTTCGTTGGAGACCCAGGCCGTGGCGGCCATGGCGTGCCCGGCGGCGAGCAGCAGGCCCGCGCAGAGGGCGGAGCGGCAGAGAAGAGGGCGGCGCATGGCGGATTCCTTGTTGTTGTGGTTATGGGATCAGGGGTAGCGGCAGGTCACTTCGGGGCGGTCGTAGCCCAGGCTGTCCATTTCGTTGAAGGGGTGCAGGAAACCGTCCTGGGGCGAGGTGCTGACCAGGGCTCGGGGTTGCACCAGGGGAATGGGTTGACGCAGTTCGCCGTTCCACGGCCGGTAGCTGAGCTTGCGGCCCTTGAACCCGTCCAGGGGCAACTGGTCGCTGAGCAGCAGCGTCTGCAGGGCCCGAGGGTCGGCCTGACGCAGTTTGCTCACCGCGCTGGCGACGCTGCGCACGGCCATCCAGGCAGCGAAGTCGCGGTCGTTCATCCAGCGTCCGGCCTGGGCTTCGAAGCGTTTTTGCAACTGCGCGGCGCCGAAGGTCTCGACGCTCTTGTGCCAGCCGGTGGGGGTCAGGCCCTGGGTGCCGGCCACCGGGCGCGGGAACCAGGTCTGGTAGGGCAGGTATTCGCCGAAGTCGCCGCGCTCGTCGGCCACCAGCACCACGTCGTATTCGGCGGTCTGGGTGAACAGCGGCATGTCGGCCTGGGCGCTGCGGCGCTGGTCGTTGTCGAAGCTCCAGTCTTTCTCGGCGACCAGCTTCACGCCGAAGCGCTGGGTGGCCCGGCGCAGGGCGTCGGCGTAGGCCCGGTCGTCTTCGGTCTGGCCGACGATGAGCAAGGCCCGCTGCCATTTACGCAGCACCATGAACTGCACCAGGGCGTCGGCCAGCATCGCCCGGCCGGGCAGACTGTGCAGCACGTTGCCCAGGCACTGGCTGCTGCGCAGGCGGTCGTCGGGGCTGCCGGCGTTGAACAAGAGGCTGTCGGGCAGGGCGGCGGACAGTTCCCGCAGGCTGGCCGCCGGGGCATTCACCACGAACAGCCGCAGGCCCTGGTCATGCTGGGCCTTGGCGGCTTGCAGCAGTGCCTCGGGGCTGTCGACGCTGACGCTGTCGAGCTGGAACTGCTGCTTGAGAAAGCGCCCGGTGCTGTTGCTGTCGACAATCGCCAGCTGCGCGCCTTGCAGCCCGCTGTCGGCGGGCTCGGGGATGATATTGGACAGCAGCGGGCCGGGATCGGGGCGATAGCCCAGGTAGCCGATGCGCACCTGCAAGGTGTCCTCGCTGGCCTGGCTCGCGGCCAGGGGCAACAGGACCGAGGTCAGGGCCAGCAGGCAGGTCAGGATAAGCGGGGCAGGCTGGTGCATAAGGCACTCCACGGCAGGTGGCGCCAGCATAGGAACAGCGTCGGGGCGGGGAAATATGCAGAAAGTAGCGCTCGGGCAGTACCAAGGTAGTAGCCCGGCGCGGGGGCGGCGGTCTTAGCATGGTCCCAGCGGCCCCGACCCCGGCCTGAACCCGCCCCGAGCCCTGAGCCCGAACCTTGAGAGAGATGCTCATGCGCATCATCAAAGTGCTGCTCCTGCCCTTGCTGCTGATCCTCAGCCTGATCGGCGTCGATCGTCTGCACGGCCCGCGTCCGGTCCTGCCCCTGGCGGTGCCCTTGGTTCCGGGGCGCTAGGCATGTCGGCGCTGTGGCGGATCAACCTGTGGGTCACGGCGTTCTTTGCCGTGGTGACCCTGGCCTGCGCCGGCTTGCTGCTGCATCAGGCGGTGGCCGATGTCGAACGTGAACTGCAGTCCGCCGCAGCGGTGGTGGAGTACTTGAGCGACAGCGCCGAGCGCAACCCGGCGGGCCTGCAGCCGCACCTGACCCAGAGCCTGCGTCATGTGCGGGTGCACTGGCTGGCGCCTGACGAGGCGGCACGCATGCCGGAAGAGGCAGGGCTGGACGCCTGGCTCGGCCGCCAGCTGTTCAGCGACCGTCTCTACAGCGCCCGCGAACTGGACCTGGGCGACGGGCGCCGGGTGCTGATCGCCGTGGACGCGCGGGATGAGATCGACGAAGTCTGGGATTCCCTGCAACAGCTGCTGAGCCTGTGCGGCCTGGCCTTGCTCCTGAGCCTGCTGACCATCCGCTGGGCAGTACGCCGTGGCATGGGCTTGCTGGATGATTTGCTGCGGGCCTTGCAGCAAGTATCCGGCGGGCAACTGGCGGTGCGCCTGCGCGAAGCCGGCCTGCCGGAAGCGCGACAACTGGCCGGACACTTCAACCGCATGACCGCGACCCTGGAACAGACCCGCGCCGACAACACCCAACTGACCCAGGCCCTGCTGGCGGTGCAAGAGCGCGAGCGCACCTACCTGGCGCAGACCCTGCACGACGACCTCGGGCAATACCTGGCGGGCATCCGCGCCCAGGCCTGCCTGCTACGCATGGTCAGCAACCAGCCCACGGTGGTGGAGCACACGGCCCAGGCCCTGGAGCTCAACTGCGAGCGCTTGCAGCAAGGCTTTCGCGCCCTGGTGCAGGACCTGTACCCGGTGGTGCTGCAGCACCTGCCACTGGCCGAAGCTTTCGGCCTGCTGGTGAGCCAATGGCAGGACAGCCAGGGCATCGACTGCCAATTGCGGGTCGGCGCCGACCTGCCAGCGTTGCCCGACGCCAGCAAGACCCACCTCTACCGCCTGCTGCAAGAAGCGCTGACCAATGTCGCCCGGCACGCCGACGCCAGCCAGGTACGGGTGCGCCTGCAACGCAGCGCCCGGGGCCTGCGCCTGCTGGTGCGCGACAACGGTTGCGGCGCGCGCCAGCCCCAGCGCCCCGGCGTCGGCCTGCACTCGATGGCCGAACGGGCCCGCAGCCTGGGCGGCGAACTGCACATCCTCAGCCGTCCCGGCGCCGGTTGGGCGCTGGCCTTGAACATGCCCCTGAACATGCCCATGGAGGCCTGATGAACATCTTGTTGGTGGATGACCACGCCGTGGTCCGCCAGGGTTACGCCAGCCTGCTGCGCGCGGTATTGCCGGCGATGCAGGTGCGCGAAGCGGCCAGCGGCGAAGAGGCCCTGACCCGAGTGGCCGAAGAAGTGCCGAACCTGGTGATCATGGATTTCGGCCTGCCGGGCATCAGCGGCCTGGAGACCACCCGCCGCCTGCGCCAGCGCCTGCCGCAGCTGCGGGTGCTGTTTTTCAGCATGCACGACGAACTGCCCCTGGTGCGCCAGGCCCTGGAGGCGGGTGCCTCGGGCTACCTGACCAAGAACTCCGCGCCCCAGGTGCTGATCGAAGCGGTGCACCGCGTGCTGGCCGGGCACGCCTACATCGAACAGCCCCTGGCCACCCAACTGGCCTGCACCCCGGCGCAGAATGCCAGCGACCCGCGTTTGCAGAGCATGACCCAGCGCGAGCTGGAGATCTTCGTGATGCTGGCCAAGGGCACCCCGGCGCGGGTGATTGCCGAGCAGCTGTGCATCAGCGCCAAGACTGTGTCGAACCATTTGACCTTGCTCAAGAGCAAGTTGCAGGTCAGCTCCCATGCGGAGTTGGTGCATTTGGGGATTGATATGGGGGTGGTGCGGGTGGCGGGGTGAGGGGGGGGCAGCGGCTAGCTGCAAGTGGCAAGATAAATCCAGTATTTCGCTTGTTATCTGACTGATTCGAGGGATAAGAATCAGATTTATGAAGTTATTTGGTTCTCCAGAATCTCTCGGATAACTCTATAATTTTGAGTGTTATGTGAGATTTAAGGATTTAACACTCGATATGCTGAATTTAACGCTTGCCAGGCCGGATGAGGTGCTCAAGCTGCTTTGCACCCGCCTGCGCCAGGAACGCCTGTCCCAGCAGATGACTCAGGCCGAAGTCGCCGCCCGTGCTGGCATCGGGGTTGGCACCCTGTCCAATCTGGAGGCCGGGCGTAGTGTCGCATTCGACAGCGTGGTTCGCGTGGCGATGGTGCTGGGGCGTCTTCGCGAGCTGGAGCAATTGTTCCTGCCGCAGCTGGACAGCCTCGACGACATCCTCCGTTATGAACAGGGCGCCCAGCGGCAGCGCGTCAAAAGGAAGTCCGCCGATGCTTAAGCAAGTCGATGTCTACTACGACGGTTGGGGGGAGCACTGGCGCTGGGGTTCGCTGGTATCCACGACGGCGCTGACCGGCCGCCCCTTGATTGCCTTCGAGTACAGCGAGGAGGCACAGGATCGCGGCCTGGAACTGTCGGCCTTGCGCTTGCCGCTCAAGGGCCCGAGGCTGCGTCGGGACTTTCCCGATCATCAACTGTGGCTGCCGGGGCCGGTCTATGACTCGCTGCCTGACGGTTGGGGCATGTTGCTGATGGATCGCTTGTTCAAACGTCGCGGTCTCAACCCCGCGCAGATTGGTCCTTTGGAGCGACTGACCTATATCGGCACCCAAGCCATGGGCGCGATGTCGTTCGAGCCTGTGGCGCCGGAGCTGTTCATGGCGCCTGAAGAGGTTCCCCTTGAGCGACTGGCCGCCGAAGTTCAGGAGGTGCTCCATGGTCAGGGCGGGGAGTTTCTGCAGCGACTGCTGCGGATGGGCGGCTCGCCGCAGGGCGCTCGACCCAAGGCCTTGCTCTATCGCGACCCTGCGGGAGGGCGCTTCAGCACGGCCGCGGCATCTGGCCTGGAAGCCTGGTTGATCAAGTTCCCGGGAGCGGGTGAACACCCCGAGGTCTGTGCTATCGAAGCTGTCTACGTGCAATGCTTGCGCGAATGCGCCATCGAAACGTCGGACAGTGAACACTTCGAGCTACCCAATGGGCAGGCGGCCTTCGCCACCCGAAGATTCGACCGGCACAAAGACATGCGCGTGCCCATGCAAAGCCTAGCCGCCTTTACCGGTGCGGACTACCGAGCAGCCGGGGCGCTGGACTACAGCAATTTCCTGCGGGCAACCCAGTACTGCTGCAATGATGTGCGGGAAAAGGCGCTGGCCTTTGCCCGGATTGTGTTCAACGTGGCGTTCAACAACCGCGACGACCACCCGAAGAATTTTGCCTACCTTATGTCGTCGAGCGGCCAGTGGAAGCTGGCGCCGGCTTACGACGTGACCTTCTGCGAGGGGCCGGGCGGCTATCACCAGATGGACGTATTGGGCGAGGCGTTGCACATCACTCGCAAGCACTTGCTCAGGCTCGCGGCTCAGGAGGCGGAGCTTTCGGCCAGGGATGCCAGCGACATCATCGAACGCATCTGCCAGGTTGCCAGCGGCTTTACCTGCTGTGCCCGGTCCCGGTTCCCGGGTGGCATCAGCGCGGACACCTTGAGCATGATTCAGGCGCGTATCGACGAAAACCTAGCGCGACTGGGCTAGCGGGGCTGTAGCTGCTATTGAACCGATGATTGCTCCAATAGCAGGTACAGTGAGGCGCTTGGTCATGCCTGGGGCAACGGCCTATTTATCCCAAGTCCCCGGACACCCCTGGCACCCCTCCATATTGGCATCCTGAAAATTCCCATAATGCTGCCGCGCCCCGCGCAAATCGGCGCGTTCCAGATTGCTCTCACCCAACTTGGCCTCCTGCAGATTGGCATCCGTCAGATTGGCCCCTTGCAGATCCGCCTTGCTCAACCAGGCCATCTCCAAATCCGCGGCCTGCAGGTTGGCCTGGTGCAGCTTGGCCCCGGACAGCCGGGCAAATTGCAAGTAGGCCGCGCTGAGGTTGGCGTTCTCGAATTGCGCGCCCTGGGCAAACAGGCCCCAACCCTGAATGGCCATCAGCTTGGCGTCGGTAAAGTCCGCCAGCCGCAGGTTGCTCTGTTGCAGGCTGGCACGGGTCAGGTTGGCGCCTTGCAGGCGGGCTTTTTCCAAATTGGCCAGGTCCAGCTGGGCATGGCGCAGGTCGGCGTCACGCAGGTCGGCGCCGGCCAGGTTCATCTTGCGCAGGTCCTGGTTGGCCAGGTTAGCGCCGCGCAGGTTGGCGCCGGGGCATTGGCTGGCTTCGGCAATCACGCAGCCGTTGATGGTCAGCGGGACGTCGTTGCCGTCGTCGTCGATGTTCACCGCGAAGGCGGGGGACAGGCTCAACAGCAGGACAAGGGGCAGGTAGTTCATGGTGCGGTGCTCCAGGCGGGAGTGAAGACGGGTGTGGCGAGAAGGCGGGCTCCCGGTCGACCGGCGCCCTGGGGTCGTAGCCGTCCAGAACCCGGCCCCCGGGGTGTGTCTGGCACATCCCGGGGCGGGTTTCGGGGCCGCTGTGCGCTGATGCGCCAGCGCGGCCCAGCAGGAGCAAGCTCCCTCGCTACAGATAGGGCGGTGAAGGTCAGCGCTGGGCGGTCTTATTATCCCAACTCGGGATCTTGAACACCCAGAACGAACCGCCTTGGGCCACCGGCTTGGTCAGCTCGGCCATGTCGCCACCCCACAGCGGCACCGCGCCGCCGTAGCCCACGGTCACGCCGATGTACTGCTCGCCATCCTGTTCCCAGGTGATGGGCGGCGAGACGATGCCGCTTCCGGTCTGGAATTTCCACAGTTCCTTGCCGGTCTTGGCGTCGAAGGCCTTGAAGAAGCCGTCGCCGGTGCCGGTGAACACCAGGTTGCCCTTGGTCGCCAAGACGCCGGCCCACAGTGGCAGCTGCTCCTTGTGTTCCCACACCAGTTTGCCGGTGGTGGGGTCCATGGCCCGCAGGGTGCCGACGTGGTCGTCGTACATGCGCTTGATGCGGAAGCCCATCCCCAGGTAGGCCGAGCCTTTCTTGTAGTTCACTTCCTCGGTCCAGTACTCCTCCTTCCACTGGTTGCCGGGGATGTAGAACAGCCCGGTGTCTTGGCTGTAGGCCATGGGGTTCCAGTTCTTGCCACCCAGGAACGGCGGTGAGACTTCCACCGGTTTGCCCTTGGTTTCACCCGGCAGCGGTTTGGCCGGACGCTGGCCTTCGTTTTCCACGGGGCGGCCGGTCTTGAGGTCGATGTGGCTGGCCCAGGTGATGTTGTCGACGAAGGGGAAGGCGTTCTGCAATTTGCCGTTGTTGCGGTCCACCACGTAGAAGAAGCCGTTGCGGTCGGCGTGGCCGGTGGCCTTGACCACTTTGCCGTCCTTGCCCTTGTAGTCGAACAGCACCAGTTCGTTGTTGCCGGAGAAATCCCAGGCATCGTTCGGCGTGTGCTGGTAGAACCATTTCACTTCGCCGGTGCTCGGGTCGACGCCGACCTGGCCCGAGGTGTAGAGGCTGTCGTAGTCGTGGGGGTTGCCGTCTTTCGAGGTCCGTGCCCAGGTGTTCCACGGGCCGGGGTTGCCGGCGCCGACGATGATGGTGTTGGTTTCGGCATCGAAGCTGGCGCTCTGCCAAGGGGCACCGCCGCCATGGCTCCAGGCTTCGACCTTGCCGGTTTCGGTGGTCTTGTCGTCGGGCCAGGACGGTGCCTTGACGTCGCCGGTGGGGGTGCTGTCCTTGCCGTTGAGGCGGCCCATGTGGCCTTCGACGAAGGGCCGCATCCACACCTCTTCGCCGGTGTCCGGGTCGCGGGCGAACAACTGGCCGACCACGCCGAATTCGTCGCCGGAGCTGCCGTGGATCAGCAGCACCTTACCGCTGGTCTTGTCCTTGATCAGCACCGGGGCGCCGGTCATGGTGTAGCCGGCGCTGTGGTCGCCGAATTTCTTGTTCCACACCACCTTGCCGGTGTTCTTGTCCAGGGCGATGACCCGGGCGTCGAGGGTGCCGAAGTAGATCTTGTCGCCGTAGATCGCCGCGCCGCGGTTGACCACATCGCAGCACGGGCGAATGTTGTCCGGCAGGCGGTGGTTGTAGGTCCACAGGCGTTTGCCGGTCTTGGCGTCCAGGGCGAACACCCGCGAGTAGGAGCCGGTGACGTAGACCACGCCGTCGCGGACGATGGCCTGGGATTCCTGGCCGCGCTGCTTCTCGTCGCCGAAGGAGTAGGACCAGGCCGGGGTCAGCTTGAACACGTTCTTGTCGTTGACCTGGGCCAGGGGGCTCCAGCGCTGGGCGTTGGTGCCCATGCCGTACTGCAGCACGTCCTTGGTGGTCAGGTGGTCGTTGGCGATGTCTTCCCAGGTGACGTTCTTGCTGGCAGGTGTCGCCGGGGCGGTGGCCGCTGTGGCCGCCGTGCTCAAGGACAGGCTGGCGGCCAGCAGCACGGCCAGGCTCAGGGGGGAAAGGGCGGGTAGCGATCTTATTGTCATGGTTGCAGTTCCCAGTGGAGGTTTTGGCCTGACTAGGGTCTGCCGCGGGACGCGCTTTGAGATACGGAAAAAGTCCCGCCTTTGCCGGGAAAAGTTCCCGGGCGGCACCTGATTTAGGCCCGCGCCACAAGCCCTACTACCAAGGGAGTAGGACGCGACCACCAAAGCAGCATACGGCCGCCCGCCGGCTGTTTCTAAGATGGCGCCATGGCCTCTGTAGCGAGGTCTTGCGTGCAATCTTGAGGGCATAACAATGACAACAAAACGCAACGCCTTGCTCGCGGTAGGGCTGCTGACCGGTGCCTTGGCCACCGGCGCTGTATGGGCCCATGGCAACGTGGTGCCCCAGGCGGTGGAAACCCAGGGCCTGACGCCGATCAAGGACGCTGGAGTGAGCCTCGATGGCGACGGCTGGGCCGCAGTCAACCCTTATCGCACCTCGCCCGAGCGCGACAAGGCAGTGGAAATCGGTGCTTCGGCCTACAACCAGAACTGCGCCGCTTGCCATGGCCTGGAAGCCAAGTCCGGCGGTATCGCCCCGGACCTGCGCATGCTCGATGCCGGCGAAGCCGGGGATGAATGGTTCGTCGAACGGGTGCGCCACGGCGCGGTGCGCGATGGCCGGGTGTACATGCCGAAGATGGCCGACTACCTGAGTCAGGAAGCCCTGTGGGCGGTGCGCACCTACCTGGACAGCGTGCGCGTCGAGGAGTGATCGCCATGGGCCGCCTCGGCGTGTTCCTCAGTGGCCTGCTGCTGTGTTGCGCCACGGCCCAGGCCGAGGTGCGCAACTACGACACGATGATCGCCTCCGGTGAACTGAAGGTGGCGGTGTACCAGGATTTTGCCCCCTACAGCTTCGAGGATCAGGGCCAGCCGCGGGGTGTCGATGTGGAGCTGGCGCAAGCCCTGGCCGAGGCCCTGGGGGTGAGCCTGCAACTGATCTGGGCGCCCCCCGGGGAGAAGCTCGACGACGACCTGCGGGACTACATCTGGCGCGGCAGTCCGCTGCGCCACCAGCAGTTGGCCGACCTGATGATGCGCGTGCCCTACGACCACGACTTTGCGCAAAAGCGCAACGAACTGGGCGAGCTGACCAACGACCACGTGGTGATGTTCGGCCCCTATCAGGAGGAGCGCTGGCAGGTCGCATTCGACCGCCGCCGGCTGGATGCGGTGGCCAGTGTCGCGGTGTTCCAGCAGCACCCCATTGGCGTCGAAGTGGACAGCGTGCCGTCGTTCTACCTGACCTCGGTGTTCAACGGCATGCTCAGTGCCAAGACCCATCATTACCCCAGCGTGCAGCAGGCCTTCAGCGCCCTGAGGGCCGGGCAGGTGGACGCGGTGATGGCCATGCGCGGCGAGATCGACTGGCAGTTGCATAAGGCCGCTGATCCGCAGTTGGCCCTGGCGGAAAACGCCTACCCGAACATGGGCAAGCAGGTGTGGGAGATCGGCATGGCGGTGCATGAAAGCAACCGCCAGTTGGCCTATGCCGTGGAGGAGGCTCTGGAAGGGCTGATCCGCGACGGTCGCCTGCAGGCGCTGTATGCCCGTTATGGCCTGCGTTACGAGGTCCCACAGATGTATCAATAGGAGCTGCGATGAACTGGCGAGCGACCTGTCTGCTGGCGTGCTGGCTGCCCTTGGCGACCCCGGCGCTGGCCACCGATCCGCAAGGCCCGGGCGTGGACCCGGTGCCCTCGGTGATGTGGGCCTTCTACCACAAGCAACTGCTGGGCGATGCCGCGTTCGTCTTCGATGACCGGGTCAAGCTGCTGGCACCGCCCTTTGCCGAGGATGCGCGGCAGGTGCCGCTGGAGATCGACGCCCGGGCCTTCACCGGCGAGGTGGTGCGCATCCTCGCCTGGGCCGAGCTCAATCCCTTGCCGCGCATCGTCGATTTCGAGCCGGGGGAGCGGGTGCTGCCCTGGCTGTCGATCCGCATCCGCATCGAGCAGGCCACGCCGCTGCGCGCCGCGGTGCTGACCCGCGATGGCCTGTGGCACGTGGGCTCGACCCTGATCGATGCCGCCGGTGGCGGTTGCACTGCCCCCAGCGTGGTGCGCACCCAGCCGGGTTGGGAAGAGCATATCGGTGAGGTGCTGGGCGGGCGCTATCCCCGGGGTGATGCCAGCCGCCTGCGCCTGCAAGTCTCCCACCCGATGGACAACGGCCTGGTCAGCGGCATCCCCGAGTTCTTCCTCAACCACGCCGAACTGCGCGACCAGAACGACCAGCGCCTGGCCAGCCTCGAACTGTTCCCGGCGGTCAGCGAAAACCCCAACCTGGGGTTCGATATCCAGGGGCCGGGGCAGACCCGCTTGCTGTTGCGCGACAACAGCGGCAATCAGTTCGAGGCCAAGCTGCCCTGACCGCATCCTTTGACCCACCCGAGCCGAGGCGCGCCATGCGTTGGATTCTGCTGTTGCTGCTGTGCCTGGGTCTGCCGGCCCGAGCCGACCTGGACTATCAACTCAAGCCCCGGCAGATCGCTGAGGGCATCTGGCTGCTGGAAGGCAGCACCGACAATTTCGCCAAGGCCAATGGCGGCAATATCGTCAACACCGGTTTCATCGTCACCGACAACGGGGTGGTGGTGATCGACAGCGGACCGTCGAAACGCTACGGCGAAGCCTTGCGCCGGGCCATTGCCGCCACCACCGACAAGCCGGTGATCCAGCTGTTGCTGACTCACCATCACCCCGACCATGTGCTGGGCAACCAGGCCTTTGGCGATGTGCCCATCGGCGCCCTGGCCGGCACCGCCGACCTGCTGCGCCAGCAGGGCGAGGCCATGGCCGAGAACATGTACCGCATGGTCGGTGACTGGATGCGCGGCACCGAGGTGGTGTTGCCGACCCAGGAACTGAAGCCCGGCCTTCTTGAGGTGGGCGGGCATCGCTTGCGCCTGCTGAGTCTGAGTGGGCACACCGGCGCTGATCTGGCGATTCTCGACGAGAACAGCGGGGTGCTGTTTGCCGGTGACCTGGTGTTCTACGAGCGCGCGCTGACCACCCCCAACAGCCCGGGGCTGGAGGTATGGCTCAAGGATCTGGACACCTTGCAGGCGCTGCCGTGGAAGCTGATCGTTCCCGGGCACGGGCCGGTTGCCAGCGATGCGGCGCCTTTTGCCCAGATGCGCGACTACCTGAGTTGGCTCGATGGGCTGATGCGCGACGGCGCAGCCCGGGGCGATGACATGGCGGAGATGATCCGCCGCCCGATCCCCGAGCGTTTTGCCGGCATCAGCCTGACCCGCTACGAGCTGATCCGCAGCGTCAGCCACCTGTACCCGCGTTACGAGCGCCAGCGCCTGCAGCGTATCGACGGCCTGTAGGCGCCGGCTGGACGGCGAAGGCGATCTTGCGGACCCCTTCGCTGGCAAGCCAGCTCCTACAGTGCGGGGGCATGGCGCCTGCTTGAAGCTTGCCACTGCCCCTCCTGTACCAAGGAACTAGAAAACTCCGCACTGCGGGCAATTGTTGGCAAGCAGGCCGGGACCAAGAATTCCCGGCAGACCGGGAAAATTTCCCGGGAACAACAATAACCGCCGAGGTAGCCGTCATGACCCAACCCCCACGTCGCCCCTGTTTCGCCGTGAGCCTGGTGCTCAGCGCCATGCTGCTGTCCAGCGCGGCCCTGGCCGCCGTCACCGATGAAGAGATCCTCCAGGACCCGAAGAACCCTGAGCAGATCGTCACCAACGGCCTGGGTGTCCAGGGCCAGCGCTACAGCCCGCTGGATATGCTCAACGTCGATAACGTCAAGGAGCTGCGGCCGGTCTGGGCCTTCTCCTTCGGCGGCGAGAAGCAGCGCGGCCAGCAGGCCCAGCCGCTGATCAAGGACGGGGTGATGTACATGACCGGTTCCTATTCCCGGGTGTTCGCGGTGGATGCGCGCACCGGCAAGAAGCTCTGGCAGTACGACGCTCGCCTGCCGGACGACATCCGCCCGTGCTGCGACGTGATCAACCGCGGCGTGGCGCTGTACGGCGATCTGGTGTTCTTCGGCACCCTGGACGCCAAGCTGGTGGCCCTGAACAAGGACACCGGCAAGGTGGTGTGGAGCAAGAAGGTCGCCGACCACAAAGAGGGTTATTCCATCAGCGCCGCGCCGATGATGGTCAACGGCAAGTTGATCACCGGGGTGGCCGGCGGTGAGTTCGGCGTGGTGGGCAAGATCCAGGCCTACGACCCGAAAAACGGCGAGTTGCTGTGGATGCGTCCCACCGTGGAAGGCCACATGGGCTACGTGTACAAGGACGGCAAGGCCATCGAGAATGGCATTTCCGGTGGCGAGGCGGGCAAGACCTGGCCGGGCGACCTGTGGAAGACCGGCGGCGCCGCGCCGTGGCTCGGCGGCTACTACGACCCGGAAACCAACCTGCTGCTGTTCGGCACCGGCAACCCGGCGCCGTGGAACTCCCACCTGCGCCCTGGCGACAACCTGTATTCCTCGTCGCGTCTGGCCCTGAACCCGGACGACGGCACCATCAAGTGGCACTTCCAGAGCACCCCTCACGACGGTTGGGACTTCGACGGCGTCAACGAGCTGATCTCCTTCAACTACAAGGAGGGCGGCAAGGAGATCAAGGCTGCCGCCACCGCCGACCGCAACGGCTTCTTCTACGTGCTCGATCGCACCAACGGCAAGTTCATCCGCGGCTTCCCCTTTGTCGACAAGATCACCTGGGCCACCGGCCTGGATAAGAACGGCCGGCCGATCTACAACGAGGCCAGCCGTCCTGGCGCCCCGGGCAGCGAGGCCAAGGGCAGCTCGGTGTTCGTCGCCCCGGCCTTCCTCGGCGCCAAGAACTGGATGCCCATGGCCTACAACCGCGACACCGGGCTGTTCTACGTGCCGTCCAACGAATGGGGCATGGACATCTGGAACGAAGGCATCGCCTACAAGAAGGGCGCGGCGTTCCTTGGCGCGGGCTTCACCATCAAGCCGCTGAACGAGGACTACATCGGCGTGCTGCGGGCCATCGACCCCATCAGCGGCAAGGAAGTCTGGCGTCACAAGAACTTCGCGCCGCTGTGGGGCGGGGTACTGACCACCAAGGGCAACCTGGTGTTCACCGGCACGCCTGAGGGCTTCCTCCAGGCCTTCAACGCCAAGACCGGCGAGAAGGTCTGGGAATTCCAGACCGGCTCCGGGGTGCTGGGCTCGCCCGTGACCTGGGAAATGGACGGCGAGCAGTACGTTTCGGTGCTCTCCGGCTGGGGCGGCGCGGTGCCGCTGTGGGGCGGCGAAGTGGCCAAGCGGGTCAAGGACTTCAACCAGGGCGGCATGCTCTGGACCTTCAAGCTGCCCAAGGACCTGGTGAGCAAACGCTAATCGTAGGAGCCAGCTTGCTGGCGAAGAGGCCCGCAAGAGCGTCTTCATCGGCAAGCCGGCTCCCGCACAGGGCAATCAACCTACGACCAAATGACGAGAGCCCCCCCTGCCAACGATGCATTCGTCCGGCAGGCGGGGCTCTCTACCATCGGTTCATCGCCTGTCGTCGGACAGGCCTCGACCAGCAGAGGCTCAGCATGATCTACGCACAACCCGGAACCCCAGGCGCCGTCGTGTCCTTCAAGCCACGCTACGGCAATTTCATCGGCGGCCAGTTCGTGCCGCCGGTGGCTGGCCAGTACTTCACCAACACCTCGCCGGTCAACGGTGAAGTGATCGCCGAATTCCCCCGTTCCAGCGCCGCCGATATCGACCTGGCCCTGGACGCCGCCCATGCCGCCGCCGAGGCCTGGGGCAAGACCTCGGTCCAGGACCGCTCGCGGGTGCTGTTGAAGATCGCCGACCGCATCGAGCAGAACCTGGAGATCCTCGCGGTCAGCGAGACCTGGGACAACGGCAAGGCGGTGCGCGAAACCCTCAACGCCGACGTGCCCCTGGCCGCTGACCACTTCCGCTACTTCGCCGGTTGCATCCGCGCCCAGGAAGGCGGCGCCGCGGAGATCAACGAACTGACCACCGCCTACCATTTCCACGAACCCCTGGGCGTGGTCGGGCAGATTATCCCGTGGAACTTCCCGCTGCTGATGGCCGCCTGGAAGCTGGCCCCGGCCCTGGCCGCCGGCAACTGCGTGGTGCTCAAGCCCGCCGAGCAGACCCCGCTGTCGATCATGATCTTCGCCGAGTTGATCGCCGACCTGCTGCCGGCCGGGGTGCTGAACATCGTCCAGGGCTTTGGCCGCGAAGCCGGCGAGGCCCTGGCCACCAGCAAGCGCATCGCCAAGATCGCCTTCACCGGCTCGACCCCGGTGGGCTCGCACATCATGAAATGCGCCGCCGAGAACATCATTCCGTCCACCGTGGAACTGGGCGGCAAGTCGCCGAACATCTTCTTCGAAGACATCATGCAGGCCGAGCCCAAGTTCATCGAAAAGGCCGCCGAGGGCCTGGTGCTGGCGTTCTTCAACCAGGGTGAAGTCTGCACCTGCCCATCCCGGGCCCTGGTGCAGGAGTCGATCTACGAGCCGTTCATGGCCGAGGTGATGAAGAAGATCGTCAAGATCAAGCGCGGCAACCCGCTGGACACCGAGACCATGGTCGGCGCCCAGGCATCCCAGCAGCAGTACGAAAAGATCCTCTCCTACCTGCAGATCGCCCAGGAGGAGGGCGCCGAGCTGCTCACCGGTGGCGCCGCCGAACTGTTGGAGGGCGACCTGTCCAGCGGCTATTACATCCAGCCGACCCTGCTCAAGGGCCACAACAAGATGCGCGTGTTCCAGGAAGAGATCTTCGGCCCGGTGGTGGGCGTGACCACCTTCAAGGACGAAGCCGAAGCCCTGGCGATTGCCAACGACAGCGAGTTCGGCCTGGGCGCCGGGCTGTGGACCCGCGACATCAACCGCGCCTACCGCATGGGCCGGGCGATCCAGGCCGGGCGCGTGTGGACCAACTGCTACCACCTGTACCCGGCCCACGCCGCGTTTGGTGGCTACAAGAAGTCCGGCGTGGGCCGCGAGACCCACAAGATGATGCTCGACCACTACCAGCAGACCAAGAACCTGCTGGTGAGCTACGACATCAACCCCCTGGGCTTCTTCTAAGGGCAAGAAAGAGCGGGGTAGTTGGGTGCTGCCCCGCTTTGTGTGGCAACGGCGCGACGTCTTGGGTGGACGTCGCGCCGTTTTTTTGCCTGGGGACCGCCCGCCAAACCTCCAGCTGCTGTAGCCGCTGCCGAGCGTGCGAGGCTGCGCAAAGGCCCGCAGGGCCTTGCTTGGCGGTTTCCCGTCAACCGCCTGGTTCTCATGCCCCCTGTGTCTCCTGCGTCGGCATGCCGCCCAAGCCGTGCGCAGCCTGCGGCAGCGGCTACACACGCGCCAAGCCCCTACCAACGCACCCCGCCGGCTCGTCCCAAAGTAGCATTCGGGCGCCGCGCCCCTCGTGCATTAATGCCTCTACCGGAATCCCCGGCACAACAAGAGGATTGACCCCATGTGGCATAAACCCGCGTACACCGACCTGCGTATCGGCTTTGAAGTGACCATGTACTTCGCCAACCGCTGAGCCGTCCCGCTCCGGCCGGCCCGGGTGGCGGCCGGAGTCTTCTGCCCCTTTGGAGCACACTATGCATATCCGCATTCTCGGTTCCGCGGCGGGTGGCGGTTTTCCCCAGTGGAACTGCAACTGCCGCAACTGCGCCGGAGTGCGCGACGGCAGCCTGCGCGCCCAGCGCCGTACCCAATCGTCCATCGCCCTGAGCGACCACGGCAGCGAGTGGATCTTGTGCAACGCCTCGCCGGATATTCGCCAGCAGCTGGAATCCTTCCCGACCCTGCAACCGGCCCGACAGCTGCGCGACACCGCCCTGGCCGGAGTGATCCTGCTGGACAGCCAGATCGACCACTGCACCGGCCTGCTCAGCCTGCGCGAAGGCTGCCCGCATCAGGTCTGGTGCACCGAGATGGTCCATCAGGACCTGTGCAGCGGCTTCCCCCTGTTCAACATGCTCAGCCACTGGAACGGCGGCTTGCAGTGGCAGCCTATCCACCTCGATGGCCGCGAGTTCAGCCTACCGGCCTGCCCGGACATCGCCTTGCGGGCCATTGCCCTGCGCAGCAGCGCGCCGCCATATTCGCCCCATCGCGGCAACCCGCACCCGGGGGACAATATCGGCCTGTTCATCGCGGATCGGCGCAGCGGCGCCAGCCTGTTCTACGCCCCGGGCCTGGGGCAGGTGGATGAGGCCCTGCTGGAATGGATGGACCGCGCCGACTGCCTGCTGGTGGACGGCACCTTGTGGCGCGACGACGAAATGCGCGTCTGTGGCGTCGGCGACAAACTGGGCAGCGAAATGGGCCACCTGGCGCAAAGCGGCCCCGGCGGCATGCTTGATGTGCTGGAGCGCTTTCCCCGGGCGCGCAAGGTTCTGATCCACATCAACAACACCAACCCGATCCTCGACGAAGACTCCGCCGAGCGCGCCGAACTGACCCGCCGCGGCATCGAAGTGGCGCATGACGGCATGGACATCCATCTCTGACGCCACCCGGTCCCTGTAGCCGCTGCCGCAGGCTGCGAAGTCCGCCGATGGTCGGATTGCTTTCAGCAACGGATGCTTTAGGCTGGCGTTCTCCTTCCAGAACAATAAGAAAACAGGCTTCCCCCATGAGCCAGAATCTCAGTCTGCTGCGCAAGTTCGTGTCTCCGGAAATCATCTTTGGCGCCGGTTGCCGGCATAACGTCGGCAACTATGCGAAGACCTTCGGCGCGCGCAAGGTCCTGGTGGTCAGCGACCCCGGGGTGATCGCCGCCGGTTGGGTCGCCGACGTCGAGGCCAGTCTCCAGGCCCAGGGCGTGGACTATTGCCTGTACAGCCAGGTGTCGCCCAACCCGCGGGTGGAGGAGGTGATGCAGGGCGCCGAGGTCTACCGCGAAAATGCCTGCGATGTGATCGTCGCCGTCGGCGGTGGCAGCCCGATGGATTGCGGCAAGGGCATCGGCATTGTGGTGGCCCACGGGCGCAGCATCCTTGAGTTCGAAGGGGTGGACATGATCCGCGTGCCGAGCCCGCCCTTGATCATGATTCCCACCACCGCCGGCACCTCGGCGGACGTCTCGCAGTTCGTCATCATCTCCAACCAGCAGGAGCGGATGAAGTTCTCCATCGTCAGCAAGGCGGTGGTCCCGGATGTGTCGCTGATCGACCCGGAAACCACCCTGGGCATGGACCCGTTCCTCTCCGCCTGCACCGGCATCGACGCCCTGGTGCATGCCATCGAGGCCTTTGTTTCCACCGGCCACGGCCCGCTCACCGACCCCCATGCCCTGGAAGCCATGCGCCTGATCAACGGCAACCTGGTGCAGATGATCGCCAACCCGGCGGACATCGCCCTGCGCGAGCAGATCATGCTCGGCAGCATGCAGGCCGGGCTGGCGTTCTCCAACGCGATTCTTGGTGCGGTGCATGCCATGTCCCACAGCCTGGGGGGCTTTCTCGACCTGCCCCACGGGTTGTGCAACGCGGTGCTGGTGGAGCATGTGGTGGCCTTCAACTACAGCTCGGCACCGGAGCGCTTCAAGGTGATTGCCGAGACCTTCGGCATCGACTGTCGCGGGCTCAACCAGCGGCAGATCTGCGGGCGGCTGGTGGAGCACCTGATCGCCCTCAAGCGCGCCATCGGCTTCCACGAAACCCTGGGCCTGCATGGGGTCAGCAGCAGCGATATTCCGTTCCTGTCCCAGCATGCGATGGACGATCCGTGCATCCTCACCAACCCGCGCGAATCCAGCCAGCGTGACGTCGAGGTGGTGTATGGCGAGGCCCTCTGACGAACAGCAACGGGCCCTGGCCGGGCTCTTGGGGCTGGGTAACCACTCGGCGCGCAAGAGCCACTACCCGGAACTGGCGGCGCGCCTGGAAGACCTGGAAACCGAGCGCAACCGCTACAAGTGGCTGTTCGAGCACGCGGTGCACGGCATCTTCCAGGCCAGCCTGCAGGCCGGCATGCGCGCGGCCAACCCGGCCCTGGCGCGCATGCTGGGGTATCAGGACCCCCAGGAAGTGCTGTTCTCCCTGGCCGATCTGGCCGGCAATCTGTTCGTCGGCGGCGCCGCGGAACTGGCGGCCATCGGCGAGCAGTTGCAGAGCCAGCGCAGCCTGCTGGGCTATGAAACCCAGCTGCGGCGCAAGGACGGCAGCAGCATCGATGTGCTGATGAACCTGCTGCTCAAGCCCGACCAGGATGGGCTGGTGGAAGGGTTTGTCGCTGACATCACCGAACGCAAGCTGGCCCAGCAGCATCTGGAACAGCTCAACGACCAGTTGGAGCAGCGGGTCGCCGCGCGCACCGATGAACTGCTGGAAGCCAACCGCAACCTGCAGCAGCAGATCGCCCGGCGCGAACGCATCGAGTGTGATCTGCGGGATGCCCGGGACGCCGCCGAGGCGGCCAACCGCAGCAAGGACAAGTACCTGGCCGCCGCCAGCCACGACCTGCTGCAACCGCTGAATGCCGCGCGGCTGTTGATCTCCACCTTGCGCGAGCGGCGCCTGCCGGCCGCCGAGCAACTGTTGGTGGAACGCACCCACCAGGCCCTGGAAGGCGCCGAGGATTTGCTCACCGATCTGCTGGACATCTCCAAGCTCGACCAGGCGGCGGTCAAGCCGGACCTGGCGGTGTATCGCCTGGATGAAATGCTCGCGCCGCTGGTGTCGGAGTTCCAGTCGGTGGCCGAGGCGGCCGGTCTGGAGCTGCGGGTGCGCTTCGGCGACTTTGCCCTGTTCACCGACCTGCGGCTGATGACCCGCATTTTGCGCAACTTTCTCAGCAATGCCTGCCGCTACACCGAGCGCGGCAGCATTTTGCTGGCGGCGCGGCGCCGCGGCGATCAACTGCGGCTGGAGGTGTGGGACACCGGGCGCGGCATTGCCGCTGACCGCCTGGAGTCGATCTTCCTCGAATTCAATCAGCTGGACGTGGGCCGCGCCGCCGACCGCAAAGGCGTGGGCCTGGGGCTGGCGATTGTCGAGCGCATCGCCAAGATCCTCGGCTACCGGGTGCAGGTGGAGTCGCGGCCGGGACGCGGCTCGCGGTTCAGCATCCAGGTGCCCCTGGCGGCCCGGGTGCCGTTGCCCATCAGCTTGCAGGCACCGCAGCCGGGCACCGGCAATCCGCTGCCGGGGCGGCGCCTGCTGGTGCTGGACAACGAGTTGAGCATTCTTGAGAGCATGGCCGCGCTGCTCGGGCAGTGGGGGTGTGAAGTGCTCACCGCCACCGATCAGGCGGCGGCCCTGGCGGTGCTTCAGGGCCGAGCGCCGGAACTGATCCTGGCGGATTTTCACCTGGATCACGGGGTCACCGGCTGCGAGGTCGTGCAGCAACTGCGCGAGCATTTCCAGCAGCCGCTGCCGGCGGTGATCATCACCGCCGACCGCAGCGACCAGTGTCGCCGGGCCTTGCAGCAACTGGGGGCGCCGCTGCTCAACAAACCGGTGAAACCGGGCAAGCTGCGGGCCGTGCTCAGCCAGTTGCTGGGCTAGGGCTGGGCCTGTTCTACGGTGTATTCCAGTACGGGGCGCTCGGGTGCAGGGCTTCTGGCATGGGCGCAGGCTTGCCGCTAAGATGCCGCTCTTTTTTTCAAGGACGAAGCCGGCTCCTGCGTCGTCGCGCCGGGCCGCCGTTTAACCATCGATGAAACCCTTGTCCTCGTATCACCCGCTGCTGTACTGGCTGCGAGTACGCCAGAAGCGCCTGATGCGTCATCTGGCCTGGCGCTTTTCCGGGCGCCGTTACGCCCGGCCCGAGCCCGGCAGCCCGCGCTTGCCCCATCGCCTGATCAAGCACACCTCGAAACTGATCCGCACCCTGGGCGACTGCGACCTGGCGCTGCAGCACAACAAGGTGATCAACCTCAAACTGGCGGTAGCCTGCATCGATGGCGTGCGCATCGCCCCTGGGGAGTATTTTTCTTTCTGCAAACTGGTGGGCCGGCCCAGTCGCGAACGCGGTTTTGTCGAGGGCATGGAGCTGTCGTTCGGCGAGGCCCGCAGCGGCATCGGCGGTGGCATCTGCCAGCTGAGCAACCTGATTCACTGGATGGCCATGCACTCGCCGCTGGAGGTGGTGGAACGGGCCAACCACAGTTTCGACCCGTTTCCCGACGAGGGGCGGGTGCTGCCCTTCGGTTCCGGGGCGGCGATCTTTTACAACTACATCGATCTGGTGCTGTACAACCCCGGGCCGCAGACCTTGCAGCTCAAGCTGCAGGTCGGCGCGCAACAGCTGGAGGGCGAGCTGCTTTGCGAGCAGCCGCGCGAGTATCGCTATCACGTTTACCAGCGGGCCCACCGCTTTGTGCGCGAGGGCGCCCGGGTGTACCGGGAGAACCAGATCTGGCGCGACATCCGCACCAAAGGCCAGGACGCCGAACTGCTGCGCCAGGAATGCCTGTATCGCAACCGGGTGGTGGTCAAGTACCCGGTGGCAGACGCGCTGCTCGATCCGCCGGCGCCGGGCTCAGATGATGCCCAGCATCCACAGTAGGCCCAGGTAGACCGCCGCAGCGCCCAGGGGCCAGGCCACCAGCAGGCGGGTCTGGCTGAAGAACGACGGCGCTTTGCCCACCAGGGTCGAGTCCTCCAGCTCCTGCAGGGTCTTGGCGGGCACGCCTTCTTCGGCCGGGGCCTTGAGCTGGGCTTCGATCAGCGGCTCGACCTCTTCGACCTTGCGCATCATCCCCCGGCCTGTGGCGAACAGCGCCGCGCCGACGAAGATCAGCAGGTAGATCACCAGGAACTTCCAGTGGGAGGAGTAGCTCAGGTCGATGAAGCTGGGCGTCGGGCTGTTGTCCCAGAACCAGTTCAGCGGCTGGGTATTGGCGTTGACCTGGTACACGAAGTACTTGATCGGGCGATTGATGGTCGAGGCCATGGCGGTGTAGCTGTCCAGGCGCCAATAGAGCATTTTCAGGGTCGAGAAAAAGGTCGAGATCAAGGCACCGGTAAACAACAGTGCGCCTGCGGCGATGTACAGCCGGTACTGCAATTGGGCCCTGGTGTAGGTCATGGGTGCTTCCTGCAATGAACAAAAGGGGCGCAATACTATATTTCGTGACGGCTGGACGATAGGGGCCAGTGCTCGCCCAGCGGTCGCAGAGCGCCTGACGGCCTGGAGAGCGGTGAAGCTTTGCGCAGGTCCCGGGGCGCACGGGTTATCCTTGGTTCCCCTCTCAGGTCGGACGAATCAGCCCATGCTGCAAGTACAAGGAGTGTTCAAGAGCTACCCCACGCCCCAGGGCCCGCTGGCGGTGCTGCAGGGTGTGGATCTGCACCTGGGGCAGGGCAGCAGCCTGGCGCTGATGGGCGAGTCGGGCAGCGGCAAGAGCACCCTGCTGCATTTGGTGGCGGGGCTGGACAAGGTCGATCGCGGCAGCATCCGCATTGGCGAGTACGGCCTGGAGCAGATGAACGAACACCAGCTGGCCAACTGGCGGCGCACTGAAGTGGGCCTGGTGTTCCAGCAGTTCAACCTGATCAGCAGCCTGCGGGTAGAAGACAACCTGGGCTTTCAGGCGCGCCTGGCCGGGCGCTTCGATCCGCTGTGGCAGGCGCAACTGGTGGAGCGCCTGGGCCTGGGGGATTTGCTGCGGCGTTACCCGGAGCAGCTCTCCGGCGGTCAGCAGCAACGGGTCGCCCTGGGCCGGGCCCTGGCTGCGAAACCCGGATTGCTGCTGGCGGACGAACCCACCGGCAGCCTCGACGAGGCCACCAGCGACGAGGTGTTGCAGCTGTTGCTGGAGCTACTGGCGGACAGCCCCACCAGCTTGTTGATGGTCACCCATAGCCAGCGGGTGGCCAGCCGCCTGCAACAGACGGTGGTGCTGCAACGCGGTCGTCTGGCCGACCCGGTCGGGGCTTGAGATGGGGGTCTTTGTCACAGCGATGCAGGCGCTGCTGAGCCACTGGCGCCGGCATCCGGTGCAGTTTTTCAGTGTGCTCACCGGACTCTGGCTGGCCACCAGCTTGTTGACTGGGGTCCTGGCCCTCAACAGTCAGGCTCGGGACAGTTATGCCCGGGCCAGCCAGTTGATCGGCGGCGAGCCCCAGGCCAGCCTGGGCAGCGCCAGTGGTGCGAGTTTTTCCCAGCAGGGGTTCGTCGAGCTGCGCCGTGCCGGCTGGCCGGTGTCGCCGGTGCTCCAGGGGCGGGTGCAGCTCAAGGATCACCCCGACCAGCCCCTGCAAGTGATGGGCATCGAGCCGTTATCGCTGCCCGCCGGTTCCGCGGTGGCCGGGCAGGCCCTGGCGCTGCAACAGATGGTCGAGTTCTTCAGTGCGCCGGGCACCACCTGGGTTGCACCGCAGACCCTGGCCAGCCTGGGCTTGCAAGAGGGCGAGCAACCCCAGGCAGTCAATGGCCAGCGCTTGCCGCCGCTGCGGGTGCAGGCGGACATGGCCCCGGGGCTGCTGTTGATGGACATCGGTTTTGCCCAGCAGGTGCTCGGCCAGCCCGGGCAGTTGAGCCGCTTGTTGCTGCCCAGGGACTTTGCCGCCCAGGCACCGCCACTGCCGGCGCAACTGGCGGGGCAACTGGTGCTGCGCCAGGGGGAAGCAGAGGGCGATCTGGCGCGCCTGACCGAAAGCTTTCACCTGAACCTGGATGCCTTGGGGTTCCTGTCCTTTGTGGTGGGGCTGTTTATCGTGCACGCCGCCATTGGCCTGGCCCTGGAGCAGCGCCGCGGCTTGCTGCGCACCCTGCGGGCCTGTGGGGTCAGCGCGCGGCTGCTGATTGCCTGCCTGATCGTCGAGCTGGGAGGGCTGGCGCTGTTGGGCGGTGTGGCTGGCGTGGTCAGCGGCTACCTGCTGGCCGGGGTGTTGCTGCCGGACGTGGCCGCCAGCTTGCGGGGCTTGTATGGCGCGCAAGTGGCGGGGCAGTTGAGCCTGAGTCCCTGGTGGTGGTTGAGCGGCATCGGCCTCAGTCTGCTGGGGGCCTTGCTGGCCGGTGGCGCCAGTCTGTTGCGGGCGGCGCGCCTGCCGTTGCTGGCCCTGGCCAATCCCCAGGCCTGGCATCAGGCCCATGCCCACTGGTTGCGGCGCCAGGGCTGGATGGCTTGCCTGGCGCTTTTGGTGGCCCTGGCGGCGTGGCGCTGGGGCGACAGCCTGGCCAGCGGTTTCGTGCTGCTGGCGTCTTTGCTGCTGGCGGCAGCCCTGGGCTTGCCGGTGCTGCTCAATGCCGTGCTGGGCCGCTTGCTGGGGCACAGTCGCGGGGTGCTGGGGCAATGGTTTCTCGCCGATAGTCGGCAGCAGTTGCCGGCCCTGAGCCTGGCCTTGATGGCCCTGCTGCTGGCCCTGGCGGCGAACATTGGCGCCGGCAGCATGACTGCCGGTTTTCGCCAGACCTTCAACGACTGGCTGGAGCAGCGCCTGAGCGCCGAGCTCTACCTCAACCCGCAAAGCCCCAAACAGGCCGGGCAACTGCTGGACTGGCTGCCGCGCCAGCCCCAGGTGGCGGCGGTGCTGCCCAGCTGGCAGGTGGCGTTGCAGGTTCAGGGCTGGCCGGCGGACCTGTACGGGGTGATCGACCATCCCAGCTATCGCCAGCATTGGCCGTTGCTGGAGGCCCAGGGGGCCGATCCCTGGGCGCAGTTGGCGGCGCACGACAGCGTGATGCTCAGCGAACAGTTGGCCCGTCGGCTCAAGGTGCGCCTGGGGGATCGCCTGGAACTGCCGGTGCCGGCAGGGCACTGGGCGCCCCAGGTGGTGGGGATCTATGCCGACTACGGCAATCCCAAGGGGCACTTGCTGGTGAATGTGCAGCACCTGCTGGCGCATTGGCCGCAGTTGGCGCCGAACCGTTTCAACCTGCGGCTTGCGCCGGAGGCGGTTGCGCCGCTGATCGGCGCCTTGCAACAGCAGTTTCAGCTGGATGACAGCCGGATCATCGATCAGGCCCGGCTCAAGGGGTGGTCGCTGCAGGTCTTCGAGCGCACCTTCGCCGCCACCGCCGCCCTCAATAGCCTGACCCTAGGGGTGTCCGGGGTGGCACTGTTCATCAGCCTGCTGACCCAGAGCCAGAGCCGCCTGGGCCAGTTGGCGCCGCTCTGGGCCCTGGGGGTGGGCCGACGCCAGTTGATGCTGCTGAACCTCGGGCAGACCTGGCTGCTGGCGGTGCTCACCCTGATACTGGCGTTGCCCCTGGGGATTGTCCTGGCCGGGTGCCTGAACAGCGTGATCAATGTCCAGGCCTTTGGCTGGAGCCTGCCATTGCGGGTGTTTCCAGGGCAGATCCTGCAACTGCTGGGCTTGGCCATGCTGGCCACCCTGGCGGCCTCGGCCTGGCCGCTGTTGAAGCTGTACCGTGCACAACCGGCGGATTTGCTGAGGACCTTTGCCCATGAAGATTGATTGCCGGTGGCTGTCGCTGCTGTTTCTGCTCCTGGCCGGCTGCGACCAGGACGCCGCGGCGCCCCAGGGTTTTGCCGGGCTGGGCAACGAGGCCTCGGCCTTTGCCCCGGTGGTGCCGGGGCGCACCTTCAGCTTTCCTGCCGATCATGGCCCACACGACGGTTTTCGCATCGAGTGGTGGTACCTGACGGCCAACCTGAAGGACGCTCAAGGTCGGCAATTCGGTGTGCAATGGACGCTGTTTCGCAGTGCGTTGCGGGCCGCGCCCGAGCAGCCCGGCTGGGGCGCACCGCTGGTCTGGCTGGGGCACGCGGCGGTCACTTCGGCCAGCCGTCACCATGCCGCCGAGCGTTATGCCCGGGGCGGGGTGGGGCAGGCCGGGGTCACGGCGCAGCCGTTCCAGGCCTGGATCGATGACTGGCGCTTCACCAGCCTGTCCAGCGGGGACAATCCCCTGGCACGGATGCAGGTGCAGGCCAGCGGGCCGGGGTTCGCCTATCAGTTGCAACTGTCCAGCAGCCAGCCGCTGGTGCTGCAGGGCGCGGGCGGTTACAGCCGCAAGTCGGACCAGGGGCAGGCGTCCTATTACTACAGCCAGCCGTTCTTCCAGGCGTCGGGGCAGTTGCAGATCGACGGCCAACGCTATGAGGTCAGCGGCCCGGCCTGGCTCGATCGGGAGTGGAGCAGCCAACCCCTGGCCGCCGATCAGACTGGTTGGGACTGGTTCTCCCTGCACCTGGACAGCGGTGAGCGGTTGATGCTGTTCCGGGTGCGGGAGAACCATCGCGCGCCTTACATCACCGGCACCTGGATCAATCTCGATGGCAGCACCCAGAGCCTGGGGCGCGAGCAGATCCAGATGACGGCGCTGGAGGAGGCCCAGGTCGAGGGGCGGCGCCTGCCGATCGCCTGGCAACTGAAAATCCCCGATAAGAAACTGGACATCAGAACCCGGGCCTTGAATCCCCAGTCGTGGATGAAACTGAGCATTCCCTATTGGGAGGGGCCGATCACCCTGGAGGGCAGCCACACCGGCAGCGGTTATCTGGAGATGACCGGGTATTGAGGGGGGCTGCAGGACAGCCCCGCGGGCCAGGGTCGATGGGGCTGAACTGAGGGGCGAGCCGGCGGCGAGGGTGACGGATCACCCTGGTGTCCAGTTTTATTCAGAATCCACCCACGGATTTTCCCCTTCAGTTGCACTAGAATGCCAATCGTTCGCCCGGTGCAAGGGCTCTTTACCGGTGCATGGATTGCCAAGGCCAGAGCACTGGGCGAACACCCTCCCGGAGTAATGTCCTGCGAACGCCAGGTTGTGTAACTGTCGCGTCCGGCGACGTTCGAGCCCTTGAAAGGCGCTCAGCCACCCCTTCAAACACCCCCCTGCGGGTTTCCCGCGCTGCACCGTGGTTCGTCGTGGGCGCTCAAAGCGCGATGGGCTGCAGGTTGATCTGGCGGGCGCGCAGGCTGACCCACTGCGGCAGGCGCTCGGGGCCACCCCGCAGGGACAGGAGGATGATCGAGGGGCCTACTGCCAGGGCTGCGACGCCATCCTCATCGACCTGAACCAGGCGCCCGTTGACCTGCAAGGCACCCTGGTCCCAATGCAGGCGGAACGGGCCCTGGGCACAGGGCTCCAGGTTGTCATTCCAGCTGAACTCGTCCTCCAGGCTCAGTTCCACTTCGTAGTCGTGCCCGACCCTCGGCGAGGGGCCCAGCCATTGGCCGCGGCCCTCGCCGAAGGCACAGCAGAAGCCGACGCAGAGGTCTTGCGCCGCAGTGAGGCGGATGTCCGTCAGGGTGATACGCATGCCAGGGTGTCTCGATAGAGTTGAAGTGGCGCCAAGCCGCTTGCACGGTTGCCGCGCCGGGCAAGGCTGAAGGCTCTGCCGGCGTCTGGCAAGTGCCTGCGGTTTTTCATTGCGCAGTCGCGGGGCCTTCAACAAAATGGCCGACTGCTCCGCGGGACCGCTCGCGGAGGTGGATGGAAGTGGAGATCCTGGATTGATCTGGTTGAAGCGTTTTCTCATGTCGATCGGCGCACTGACGCTGATACTGGTTGCCCTCGGGATTGCCTGGACGAGCCTTTTCAAAGAAGCCGTGCACACATTGCCGGAACATCCCCGGGCCCAGTGGCAGGGCGGCGTCGATGGTGGGCACTACGTTGAAGTCACCCGCAGCGAAGCGCCTTACTACTTCGTCCAGGTCCGTTATGAAAGCGGCGGCTTGTGGTCCGAGGGCTGGCTGCGGCATGAGCACGGCGACGGTGCTCCGTTCAGCGCCGCCGACGTGATCGCCTTTGACGGCGACGGGGTGATTTTCCTTCAGCAACGCAAGGTGCTGGCCGGCGACAAGTCCGGGGCCCGTTGAGCCCCGGGGCGTGACCTATTTGCCCTGGTTGTCGCTGCCGTAGGCGTCCCACAGCTTGTTGCGAAACTTGTTGTGTGGATCGACCCGCGCCTTGAGTGCGAGAAATTCCCCGGCCCGCGGATAGGCCGCCCGAAACTGCTGCGCGGTGGCGTGGATCTGATACGGCAGGTAATAGCTGCCGCCGCGCTTGATCGCGCTGTCCACCAGGGCCCGGGTCCATTCCCGCACTTCGTCCCGTTCCGCCACTGCCGTGCTCTGCTGGTAATACAGCACCAGGGCGAACACGTCAGTCTTGGCCCAGGCCAGTAAGGTGCCGGGGTCGGCCTTGGCGTGGCGGATGGACAGGTTGATCACGTTGACCCTGTGCGCCCGCAGGGTCGCGCCCATCTCCTGGACGAAACTCTCCAGCTGGTCGGTGGGCACGAAGTATTCCTGCAGCACGTAGGTGCGCTTGCTCCGGGAGTCGGGCTCCAGTTCGCGCACGTCGAGGCTGGCCTCGTGGTTGCGCCAGGAGACTTGGGGTTTCTTCAGCACTAGGGGGTCGATCACCTCCTGGCGCAGGGCCTTGCCCCCGGGCCATTGGCTCACCACTTTCAGGGCTTTCTGTTCTTTCCAGTAGTTTTGGTCCAGGGGCGTGAGGCGTTCCTTGACCGTTAGCGGCAGGTCGGTCTGGCTGTAGGACACTGCGCGCAGGGTCTGGTACTGGTCGGGGTAGAGCACGGCGTTATGCAGGATGACCTTGGGGTTGTGTTCGATCCGGTCGAGGAAGTAGGAGCGGTAGTCGCCCAGGGGCATTTCTTCGAAGTTGCGCAGCAGGCGCACGTTGTCACTCAGGCGCAAGGTGGCTTCGACTATCACCCCGAGGCCGCCGTAGCCGCCGATGGCGCCGTAGAACAGGTCGGCGTTGCTGTGCGGGCTGGCCTCGACCACTTGGCCGTCGGCCAGCACCAGCTTGATGGATTTGACCGAGGTCACCAGCGGCCCATAGCCGACATAGCGGCCATGGGCGTTGACGCTCAGGGCGCCGCCGACGGTGAAATTGGCGTAGCTCTGCATGATGCTCACGGACAGATCGTAGGGGTCGATGAAACTCTGCAGGGCGCGCCAGGTGATGCCGGGCTGCACGGTGATTTCCTTGTGCTCGCGGGAGAAACCGAGCACCCGGTCGAAGCCGCGCATATCGATCTGCAAGGCATGCTCGGTGGCAGTCTGGCCGCCCATGCTGTAGCGCCCGCCGCCGATGGCGATGGGGCCGGGGTGTTCGGCCACCCGTTTGACGATCTGCTCCAGGGTGGTGGGCCGGGCCACCTGATCCACCACGATGGGGTTGAGCTGGGTGATGTCGTTGACGGTTTCTGCTGCGTGGGTGCTCAGCGTGGCGCCGAGGGCGCAGCATAAAAACAGGCCGGTCGCGAATCTCATGTCGCCGTGTCCATCCTTGGTGGTGGCGCGCCGCGGGCTCGGGCGCAAGTGCCGGCAGAATAGCGTTCCGGCCAGGCCATGACCATGGGGCAAAACGACGAGGGGGGAATCCGGCACCGACCCGCAAGGCCGATGCCGGACAGGGCTTAGAGCGCTGGCAGGCCCAGGCTGGCTGCGCATTGCTCCAGGGAGCGCTGCTGGGTCTGGGCGTAGAGCTGCAACTCATCCAGGGTGGCGCGGCCCAGGGCCGTTTCGAAGGCCTGGCGGTTGGAGTGTGCGGCGTAGTGGCTCTGGCTGTCGTCCCCCAGGTTGGACTGGAAGATCCCGGCGGCGCTCACCGGCAGGAAGTCCTCATACACCAGGGGTTCGGCCCGCAGGTGCCCGGCGGCCAGCAACGCTGACAAGGTGGTGGGCCGCTGGGGCTGGTGGCGCGCCGCCAGCCCGGCGTCGCTGACGAAGTAGCGGAAGTAGGCCAGGCCCTGTTCACGCATGGCGTCGTGGTTGTCGGGGAACTCGTCGAAATGCGCCTGCATCAGCTGGTTGTAGCGCTGGGCATTGCTCTCGCTGGGGAAGTCGCCCAGGGCGTCGCGGGCCGCATTCAGCAGGCGGTCGTAGAGGGCCCGGCCCTTGGGTGTCAGTGCCGCGCCGCGTTGCTCGATCTCGCCGAAGCGGGCGCTGTGGCTGCCCTGGGGCAGGTCCTGATCGGTGAAGGCCACCCGTTCCTCCAGGGCCTTGAAGCTGGTCTGGCGCAGCAGGATCGGGCACGCCCGGCGTGGCGGGCCCTCGATCACCGCCTTGGGGGTGATGCCGTGCTCGGGCATCAGCCGTTGCACTTCATCGATGTCCAGGGTGCGTGGGGTCAGGTGGTTGATGTGCGGGCCCTTGAACGCCACCACGTCGGCGATCAGCCGGTGCTGGGCACTGAGACTGGCGTACTGGGCGGCGGTCACCGTGGCGTGGTGGTGCCAGCGGAAGGTCTCCAGGGCTTCCTGAATGAAGCGTTGGGCATCGTGCTCATCCAGGCCGCCTTGGGCGTGGGCCTGTTCGATCAGTTCCAGCACCTTGGGGGTGAAGATCGAGCGTTGGGCCAGCACCTGTTCGGCAAAGCGCCGCAGTTCGGGGTTGTCGATCAGTTCCAGGCGCAGCAACGAGGTGAAGACCCGGAACGGGCTGACGTGCAGGGCCTCTTCGTGCACCGCGCGAAAGGCCGTGGAGTGCACCGGCACCCCGGCCGGGGTCAGGTCGTAGTAGCCCACCGGCTGCATGCCCATGACCGCGAACAGCCGGGCCAGGGTCGCCAGCTCGGCGGCGCTGCCGACACGGATGGCGCCGTGGCGCTCCAGGTCCAGGCGCTGCAGTTCGCCGCTGTGCTGCAAGTGCCGGGCAATGGCCGGCTGCTGTTCCAGGACCTGGGCATTGACCTGGGCCACCAGCGCCATCAGGGCGCCGTAGAGGGGCACCTCCTCACGGTACATATCCGACATGGCCCGGGAAAATCCCTGGCGGATCAGATCAGGACTGACGAAGTGCTGGTTGCTCATGGACAAGGTTCCCGTGGCAGTGGATCGAGGCATGAAAAGGGCGGGGCGTCCTGATTCTGCTGGGGCCTGCCGGGGCTGACAAACGAAGTTTCCTCTGAACTTCATTCTGCAAATGAATGCATGGCGTGCGGCTTGCTCCGGTTTGCGCAAGCCTGGAGGTTGACCGCCGCAGATTCCCGCCGTGCGGGCCCGCCCGGCCCGGGCCGGGCGTGTACACTGATGGCGCGTTGAGCTCATGCTGATAGACGTTCACCGGTTGATGGCTAGCCGCTCGATCCACTTTTTCCATCGCTGGACGGAGGCGACTTGGCCCCTGCGCAGTACACCAGAGGGAAGGGACTGTCACTGGCCAGGAGGCTCTACACCTCGCGCACCCTGGGCCTGGCCCTGGGCTTTTTCTGCGTCGCCACGGGCATGTCGCCGCTGCAACCGGCGCCCTGGGTCTGGGGCTTGATGCTGTTCAACGCCTTTGTCTGGCCGCACCTGGCCTATCAGTGGGCCCGATGGTCCCAGGTGCCGTTTCGCGCCGAGTACCGCAACCTGTTGGTGGACTCCTTGCTGGGCGGGTTCTGGGTCGCGGCCATGCAGTTCAATCCGCTGCCGCTGGTCACCACCCTGGGGATGATGGCGATGAACAACATCGCCCTGGGCGGGGTGCGTTTTTTTCTTGCCGGCTGTGGGGCCCAGGTTCTGGGCATTGGCGTCGGCCTGGGGGTGTTCGGGCTGTCGTTCACTCCCCTGACCACGCCGCAGCAGTTGTATGCCTGCCTGCCGATGCTGACTCTGTACCCGATGGCGCTGGGCTACATCTGTTACCAGCAAGCGGCGACCCTGGGCCGGCACAAGCGCGAGCTGCTGGCCCTGAGTCGCACCGACAGCCTGACCGGGCTGCTCAACCACGGGGCCTGGAAGGACCAGTTGGAGATCGAGTTCCAGCGTTGCCAGCGCCAGGCCCATGGTGGCGCCATCGCCCTGATCGACATCGATCACTTCAAGGCCATCAACGACACCTACGGCCATGTGGCCGGGGATGTGGTGCTGCGCCAGTTGAGCAAGCTCCTCCGGCAGAACCTGCGGGCCAGCGATCAGGCCGGGCGTTATGGCGGTGATGAGTTCTGCGTGATCCTGCCGGACGTGCCGCTGGAGCACGCCGCCGATCTGATGGAGGCGCTGCGCGGGCGCTTCGCGGCCCTGGGCTACGAACAGAATCCGGCGTTGCAGGTGAGCCTGAGCATTGGCCTGGCGGCGTTCAACCCCATGCACGAGGACGCCATGGATTGGTTGAACGATGCCGATCAGGCCCTGTATGCCGCCAAGACCGCTGGTCGCAACAACGTCACCTGCCATCCACCGGAGCGGCCTTCGCGCCGGGTGTTGAATCCTCTGTAGTACCTGCCTCTTGTCGGGCTTGCCCGTGAAGGCGTCGGGTGGCGCGTCGCGGCGGTTGGCGGTGCTCGCTTCGCCGGCAAGCCTTCGCCTACGGGGGAGCAGGGTGCAGGCGCCGCGCCAGTTCCAGCGCGGTGCGGCCGCTGGCGATGCCCGGCACCAGTTGGGCGAAGGGGATGTCGATCAGCCGCTCCTCGCGCACCGCCCGCAACCGCGACAGCACCGGGTCACGCTGCAGCAACTGGCGTTTGCGCGTGGCCGGTGACCACAGGGCGTCTGCCAGGAGCAGCACGTCCGGGTCGTTGCTCAGCAGGGTTTCGCTGTCGACCGTCAGGCGCGGGCGGTCGATGGCGGCGAAGCTGTTGCGGGCGCCGGCGGCTTGCAGCAGTACCCCGACAAAACCGCGCTGGCCCTGGCTGGCGAGGCCGTTGACCTCGCTGTCCAGGTAGAACACCGCGGGCGTGTCGCGGCCCCGGTACAAGGCTGCTGCCGCGGCAAGGTCAGCCTCCATGGCCGCGATCAGTTGCTCGGCCCGGGCTGGCTGCTGCAACAGCCGGCCCAGGGTCCGCAGGTCGCGACGGATATGCCCGAAGTAGTCCTCATCATGCCCGGCGCAGGCCGACTCCAGCAGGTAGCTGGCGATGCCGATGCGCCCCAGACGCTCCCGGGAGCTGAAGTTATCGGGAAACGCCGAAGCGAAGCCGCCCACCACCAAGTCGGGCTTCAGGCTGTAGAGCACCTCCGCCGACGGGTATTGCCGGGCGATCACCGGCACGCCGTGGTACTGCCCCTGGGCCTGGGCCTGGGCCTGACTGTCGTCATCCAGGTAGGCGACGCCGATCATCGACGGCCCGGCGCCCAGGGCCAGCAGCAGGTCGGCGCTGTGCTGGTTGAGGGCCACGATGCGCCGGGGAGGGTCCTCGACGGTCCAGGTCTTGGCGCAGTTGTCGTAGCTGGCCGCCAGGGCCGGGACGGTCGCCAGCCATAGCAGGAGGCCGAGGATCTTCCTAGGCATCCGCCACCCCCGCATACGGCGAAGGGATCAGCAGATCCTGCACCGGCTCACCTGCCAGCAGATGCCCCTGCACCAGACGCACGACCTGGCTGTCGTCGCTGACCCGGTACCAGCAGCCATCGGGGTGCACGGTCAGCACCGGCCCCAGGTTGCAGGGGAACTGGCAGGCGGTGCGGGTCAGCAGCACGCCGCCGGGGGTTTCCATGTGCTCAAGGCGCAGCAGTTCACGGCGCAGGGTCTTCCACAGCGCCAGGGCACCGCGGCGCACGCAGCGCGGGCCGGTGCACAGGAACACCTGCCGGGCATGGGGTGGCACCCGCGACCAGTCCGGGTCGCTGGCCACGGCGTTGACCTGATCGCAGGGCAGGTGCCGCTCGTGCTGGGCGATGCTGGCGCAGGCCAGCGCTGCATCCAGCCCGCGACGGCCCAGGGCCTGGGCGGTGATCCACAGCTGCGGCGCCTGGGGATGGGCCCGGGCCAGGCGTCCCAGTTCATCGCGCAGCCAGTCCAGGTAAGCGCTGTCGGAGCTGGGCTCCAGGTCCACCACCAGCAGCGCCGCGCCGTCCTCGGGCAAGGGCTCCTCCAGGGCGGCCCAGAGGCTGTCGAAGCCGTCCAGGGTGTCGATCACCCGGGTGCCGGCGTCCTCGTTGCGCAGCGCCTTGAGCTCGCGGCGAAAGGCTTCGCCCAGGGTGCCGCCGTGCAGGCCGGGGCCGACGAACAGCACCCGTTGATAGTCCTTGTGCATGTCGTTGGGCCTCAGAAGCGGTAGGTGTAGCGCACTTCGCTGGTAAAGGGCCGGCCGAGGTTGTCCACCGCCGGCGCGCTGCTGGTCATGCTGGTGGTGTAGTCGCGGTCGAACAGGTTCTCCACCAGCAGGCTCAGGCGATGTTGCTGGGCCCTGTCGAGGTAGCGATAGGCATCGGCGTCCACCACCGAGTAGTGGCCGTAGTCGACCTTCTTTGCGCTGTCGATCTGGCCGATGTAGCGGATCGCGCCTCCCACCCCCCACTGACCATCCTCGGACTCGTAGCCCAGTCGCGAGCGGGCGAAGAAGCCGGGAATGTTGCTCAGGGTTACGCCGTTGCGCGACGCCAGCAGATTGCGGGTCAGGTCCGCCGAGAGGTTCCATCGCGGGCTGAACTGCCAGCGGCCGTCGACCTCCATGCCGCGCACCTTGATCCGCCCCTGGCCATTGACCCAGTGGATGCCATCGAGGGCAATCAGGTCGTCGATCTTGCGCTGGAAGGCCGTGACGCTGGCGTTGAACTCGCCGGCCAGCAGGCTGCCCTTGTAGTCCAGGCCGAGCTCGGCATTCAGGCTCTTTTCCGGCTTGAGGTTGCGGTTGCCTTGTTCGTAGTCCTCGTTGACGAACAACTGCTCGGCGTTGGGCAGCTTGAAGGCGCTGCCGTACTGGCCGCGCAGTTGCCAATGGGCATTGAGGTCGTACAGGGAGGTGAGCATGCCCACGGTGGCGCTCTCGCCGCCGCTCATCTTCTCGTGGCGGATGCCCAGGCTCGGGTGCCAGTCGGGCAGCGCCGCGAACACCGGGCGCAACTGGGTGTACAGGGCATTGGCCTGGGCCTGGTTATTGTCGATCTTGAGCACATCGTCCTGGCCCTTGAACCACTGGTTGTCGGTGCCGAACACCAGCACATGGCCGCCGTCCAGCTCGGCCTTGCCTTCGGCTTGCACGCCCCAGTCGGTGAAGCCCCAGTAGTCGTTGCGGTTTTTGCTCACCAGGCTGCCGTCTTTCAGGCTGTCGATCTTGGTGTAGCGCGTGTCCCAGTCGTTGACATGGCCCTTGACGAAGTAGCTGAAACGCTCGCTCAGGCGCTGCTCGAAGGTCGCGGTGGCGATCTGCTGGACGCGGTCGTTGGTGGTCTTCTGGTTGTTCACCGGGCGGGCGAAATCCAGGTTGGCATCGCTGTACTGGTAGAACAGTTCCAGGCGCGAATCGTCGGCGAAGCCCTGGATCGCCTTGGCGCCGAAGGTGGTCACTTCATAGCCGCGTTTCTTGTCCCGGGTGCTGGCGCTGTAGGCGCTGTTGCGATAGGGCTGGTAGCCATCGGAGACGTTGTGGCTGACATAGGCCAGCAGGCCCAGATCGCCCAAGCCATTGCTGAGGATGCGCTCCACCCGGGCATCGCCGCTTTGCCCCATGAAGCTGTCCAGGCCCAGGTTGACCTCGCCGGAGGTGTCGCGGGTCTGGGGGCTGCGGGTGACGATGTTGATCACCCCGGACACCGCCTGGGTGCCGAACAGCAGGCTCTGGCCGCCCTTGAGCACTTCGATGCGTTCGATGGCATTGGCCGGCAAGGTGTCCAGGTACAGGCCGCCGTACAGACGGTTGTTCAGGCGTACGCCGTCCAGCAGGATCAGGGTGTCGTCGTTGCGGCCCCCCAGCAGGGAATAGGTGCCGTAGTCGAAGGGGCCGTTTTTCGGCGCGACGTAGAGGCCGGGTACGTACATCTGCAGCACTCGGGTGATGTCGCTGCTGGGGCCGGCGCGTTCGATCTGCTGGCGGTCGATGATCTCCACCTTGCTGCCGTACCGGGCCATTTCGGCCACCGTGGTGGACTCCACCGAAGGGGCGGAAACCCATTGTCGTTCCAGTGTCAGGGGAGTGTCATCCGCCAGCAGCAGGGGGCTGAACAGGCAGCCGAGCAGGGCACCGCTCAGGGGGCGCCGAGGTGCACGCCAGTCGCATGCAAGGAAGGTGTCAGTTGTTGTCATTCTTGGTCTTCTCGAAAGTGACTTCGGGAAGCACGCAGGAGAAGGTATCGGCCACAGGCACGCGACCATACCGGCCCATGCCCGCCCACCGCAGGATTGCCAAACAGACGTTTCAGGCCGGTCTCCGGGCTTGCGAGTCTGGCGGCATTCGCCTTCCCATACCGTGGGTACAGTGGCGTGTTGAATGCAGCACTCGCTTACCGTTGCGGGGGCAGCACCGGACTGGCCCTGAAAGGGCGCACCGGTTTCCCGTTTCACCTCATGCACGGCGGCATGAGGCACCTGAAACTGGGCGGCATATGAACATTCGCCCCGGCGTTCGTCAATCTCGTGGCTACAGGGGCAGGGCGGCGTCCGGCGCGAGGGCGGTCCCGGATTGGCCCTGAGGCCGCGCCGGGCAGGCCAACAGTGGCACGGCGCGTACCGAGTCCCCTGGCTGCAGTTGCAGGCGCTTGGCGGTCAGGCGGTCCACCAGCAGGCAGCCTGAAACCAGGCGCCCGGGGGCGGCGGTGATGCGGCAGTTTTCCAGGCGGCGGTTGTGAATCAGCCACACCGGCGCCTGTTCGTCCGGGCGGCCCACCAGCAAGGGCAGGGTCTGGCTTTCGCGCACGCTGCGGATCTTCGCCACTTCGGCCTCGATCAGCGGCCCGCCGTCGAAGATATCGATGCAGCCCTGATGGCTGAAGCCTTCGTCGCGCAGGATGTTCACCGCCTGCTCGGTGCTCTGGTGGGCCTGGCCGATGGCCGCCTGGGCCTGTGGGCTGAGCAGGCAGGTGTACAGCGGCTGGCGCGGCATCAGTTCGGCGATGAAGGATTTGCTGCCATGGCTGGACAGGCGATTGGCCTGCTGGAAGTCCATCTTGAAAAAGTGTCGGCCCAGGCTGTCCCAGAACGGCGAGCAGCCCTGGCTGTCGAGCTGGCCACGCAATTCGGCCACCAGCTTGTCGCCGAACAGCGTCGGGTGCTCGGCGACGAACAGCAAGCGTGCAGTGGACAGCAGGCGGCCGGTGTAGCCCTGGCGCTGGTCGCGGCGCAGGAACAGCGAACACAGCTGGGATTGCCCGGTCATCTCGTTGCACAGGAACAGGGTCGGGATCTCTTTGTCGATACCCAGCCCCGGGGCTCTGCCACGGGTGATGCCGACCCGGTAGTTGTAGCAAGGCTCGCGCAGGCCGATGGCGCCGCTCAGGCCGCAGATGCCGATGATTTGCTGGTCGTCGTCCTCCAGCACGAACAGGTAGTCGGCATCGGCCCGTTCCACCCGGCTGGCGAAGGTGCGCTGGGCCCAGCGCAAGCGATGGGCCAGGCGCTCGGGGTCGGTGGAGAGGTTGTTCAACTCGCGACAGCTGCCCTCCAGCAAAGCCAGCACGCCGGGCAGATCGGTGACGCGGATCGGACGGACGATCATCGGTGCACTCCTTGCAACAGTCCCGGGCAGCGCAGAAGCGGCGGGCCACTCATAACGCGATTCCCCGCACCGGTTCGCCCGGTGTCACTTGCAGGGCCTGGAGCATCGAAGGGTCGAGCCCGACCACATCGCCCGGGGCTTCATCCAGGGGCGCGACAATGGCGCGAAATCCCTGCAGTCGGTCATTGCTCAGCAACCAGTGGCGACCCTGGCCACTCTGGGGGCTGAGGTAGCTGGTCGCGACCCGGCTCTGAACGATCGAGCGTAGCTGGTTATTGCGGGCCTGCAGGGTCGGCCCGGCATCGAACAGGTCCACATACTGGGTAGGCGCGAAGCCCTCGTCGATCAGGATGTCGCAGGCCTCCCGCGCATCGGGGTGAATCCGTCCGATGCAGTCCTGGGCCGACGGCGGCAGCATCGGGATGTACAACGGGTACTGGGGCATGAGTTCGGCCAGAAAGCCCCGGCCCTGAAGGGCGCACAGGCGTTCGGCCTCGATGTAGGGCAGGTCGAAGAAGTGCTGGCCCACCGCCTCCCAGAACGGCGACTCGCCGGCGGCGTTGCTGTAGCCGACGATCTCGCTGATGGTGCTCTCGGCAAAGCGCTGGGGGTGAGCGGCCATGAACAGCAGCCGCGCCCGGGACGTCAGTTGCGCCAGGGGCGTGCCCGACAACGCCGGGTCCACGTGGAAGCTGCGCAGCAGGGTCTGCTCGCTGAGGTCTTGGCACAGGGACAGGGTCTGCACGCCGTGTTCGATGTTCAGCTCCCGGGAGCTGCTGATGAAGGGACGGTTGCGCAGGCTGTAGAACGGCGCGGCAAAGCCCGCCGTGGCAAGAATGTCGGAACAGCCGTGGAGCAGGCCGCTGTCTGGGTCCTCGAGCACCAGAAAGTAGTTCTCCGGGCCCTGGCTGGCCTCGGTCTTGGCAAAGGACGCCAGGGAATCGAGGATCCTTTCCCGCAGGTAGGTTTCGTCATCCACCAGGGACGTTACGCCCAGCAGGCGTTCGCGGGCCAGGCGCAGCAGTTGGGGCAGATCGAATAACGCCACGGGACGCAAAGCCAGCATGGGTGCACTCCTGTATCAAGGGCCGCTCGCCCCGGGGGGCGAACATGGGCCAGACATCACTGTCGGTTACCACGCAGTTCCACGGCCGCGGCATCCGGCGGCCTGTCCCCGGGCGGCTCTTGGCGGCTGCCTCGGGGGGGAAGCGCGACGCCATCCGGCGCCGCAGGTAAGTCACTTAGGGTTTGAGCGGATCGGGCAGGGCGGCACCGCTGCCCAGCTTGTTCAGCAGGAACAGGTAGACCAGCCCGGCGGCTATCCAGATGGCGCCGAGCTTCTGCGCATCCACGCCCATGTTGTACATGATGGCGCTGACGATCACGAAGCCGATCACCGGGCAGATCAGGTGGCGGATCACCTGGCCGGACTTCTGCCGGCGCCAGTAGAAATTGATCACGGTGATGTGCAGCAGCATGAAGCCGCTCAGGGCGCCGAAGTTGACCAGTGAGGTCAGGGTGTCCACCGAGTTGATGAACAGGTAGCAGATCAGCAGCGACAGCACCGCCACCAGGTAGATGCTGATGTGCGGGGTATTGTGTTTCGGGTGGACCTTGGCCAGCACCTTGGGCAGCTTGCCGTCCCGGGCCATGCCGAACAGCAGGCGCGACACTGCGGCTTGCGAGGTGATGGCCACCGCCACGCCCCAGGCCAGCGCCGTGGCCACCCCGGTGAGGGTCGCCAGCCAGCTGCCGGCGGCCAGTTCGGCGATCTCGTAGAAGGCGGTGTCGGCGGACTTGAAGCCCATGCCGGCGGCCAGGTCCGTGGCGATCCAGGTCTGCACCACGAAGATCGCCCCCATCACCACCAGCGTGATCAGGGCGGCGCGACCGACGCTGCGGCCCGGGTCGCCCTTGACCTCTTCGGCCAGGGTCGAGATGGCGTCAAAGCCCAGGAACGACAGCACCGCAATCGAGACGCCCTGCATCAGCATGCCGAAGTGGAAGTGTTCCGGGCTGTACAGCGGCGCCAGGGTCAGTTGGCCGTTGCCGGTGCCGCCGTGCAGGGCGTTCCAGGCGTAGAACAGGAAGATCCCCAGGACCACCAGTTGCGCCAGCAGGAACAGGATGTTCATCCGCGCAGTGAAGGTGATGCCCCGCAGGTTGACGAAGGTGGCGCTGACCAGGAACGCCAGGATAAAGCCGACCTTGGGCACTTCCGGGTACAGGTGGTTGAGGGCCATGGCCGCGTAGACGTAGAGCAGCGGTGGGATCAGCAGGTAGTCCAGGAGCATCAGCCAGCCGGCGAGAAAGCCGACATGGGGATTGAGGCCGCGCTGGGCATAGGAGTAGACCGAGCCGGCGATGGGGAAGGCGCGGGCCATGGCGCCGTAGCTCAGGGCGGTGAAGACCATCGCCACCATGCCGATGATGTAGGCCAGGGGCACCATGCCCGGGGCTTCCTGGTTGACGTAGCCATAGACCCCGAACGGGGCGATGGGGATCATGAAAATCATCCCGTAGACCACCAGGTCGCGCAGGCTCAGCCCGCGCTTGAGTTCCTGTTTGTAGCCGAATTCTTCAATCTCCATGAAGCAGTTCTCCTTGTAGCCAATGTAAGTGGGCGCATCCGGCGGCGAGGGTCGTCATTGACGCCTCGCGCGCCGGTCTGTGTTTGAACCTGGCAGGGTTAAAGACACACCACAGCGGTTTTTCTTGTTGTTGTTCCTGTCCTGCAAACAGCCTTTGTTGCGTTCAAGCGTCTTTCAACCTCCGTTACAGCAGTGGCGCCAGACAGTCGCTCCAGTGCTGCACCGCTTCAGGGCTGCGCAACAGGTCGTTGCGCACCTCGATCAGTACCGACTCCAGGCCCCGGGCATCACCGTGCACCGGCACGGTCATGTCGCTCAAGGGGTCGATTTCATAAGGCTGGTTGCCCGCCACCTTTATCGGCAGGGTCCACAAACCTTCCAGTATCCGCGCCGCGTAGGCCGTGGCGTTGCCATACAGCACGCCGACTTCCAGCGCGCGTGGCTGGCTGTAGTACACCGGGGTGAAGCTGTGAATCCCCACCACTCGTACCTCGCGCCCCTCGGCCAGGCGCCGGTCGATGATCCGCTGCAGACGCTGGTGGAACGGCGTGAACAGCTGCTGGCGGCGGTACTCGCGGGTGGCCTCGTCCAGGTGCTGGTTGCCCGGCACCTGATAGATCTCGCTTTGCAGCGGGATGCTGTCGGGGGCGTGGCGCGGCCGGTTCAGGTCGATCAGCAGGCGCGAATAGTTGGCCGCGATCAGGGTCGCGCCCAGGGCCTGGGACAGGCTCTGGGCCAGTTCCAGGGCGCCCGGGTCCCAGGCGATATGCTCGCGGGCCGCCACCGGGTCCAGGCCCAGGTCGTGCAGGGCCGGTGGAATGTAGTGGCTGGCGTGTTCGCACACCAGGATCAGCGGATGCGTGGAGTCTTCGCGGAACAGGCGATAGGCCGGCTCGGTATAGAAACCGTGCTCGGCTGATTTAGTACAGGTGTCCATAGTGCTCACAGAGATCGGCAGCGGTCAGGTGCTCGGTCAGGGACACTTCCTTTTGTTTGACGGCGAAATAGGTGCTCAGCAGCTCCGGCGGCAGGGTCTGCAGCAACTCCGTGTTGCTGCGCAGGCAGTCCAGGGCCTGGGTCAGGTTGCCGGGCAGGGGCACGATGCCGCTGGCCAGGCGCTGTTCGATGCTCAGCTCATCGGGGACCTTGTCGGTCATTGCGTTGAGCGGCAGCTTCTGTTCAAGGCCCAGGCGTCCGGCGATCAGGATCACGGCCATGGCCAGGTGTGGCGATGCGGTGGCATCCAGGGCGCGGAATTCCAGGTTGTACTGCGGCGCCACGGGCTTGCCGCCGATGTCCACGGTGGGGCAGATGCGCAGCGACGCTTCGCGGTTGCGCAGGCCCAGGCAGGCGTAGGAGGCGCTCCAGTGATGGGGTTGCAGGCGTTCGTAGGACAGCGGCGTCGGCGCGGTGAAGGCGCACAGTGCCGGCAGGTGCTTGAGCACCCCGGCGGCCCAGTGCTGGCCCAGCCGTGACAGGTCGTCGCCGCGGACCGCCAGGGGATCGTAGAGCAGTGGCGTGCCGTCCAGGTCTTGCAGGCTCAGGTGCAGGTGCACCCCGTTGCACACGGCGTCCGCCGCGGTCTTGGGGGCGAAGCTGACCCGTTGCCCCAGCTGCCGGGCCACCTCCCGGGTGATCTCGCGCACGTTCACCGCGCGGTCGGCGGCGGCCAGGCCCTGGGTCGGGCGGCAGGTGATCTCGTATTGCTGCTTGCCGTATTCGGGGAGGAACATTTCCGGTTCGACACCGGCCGCCCGCAATGCCGCCAGCAGCCAGCCACCGAAGGCCGCGCCCTGGCGCTGGGCCTCCAGGGAGAAGGCCAGGTGCTCGCGCTGAGCGGCGCCGCTGTCGAGGTTGAACTCGTGCTCGAAGGCGGCGGTGATCTGGATGCCCAGCTCACGGTAGCGCTCGACCTCGTTGCGCAGCAGGGTGCGCGGGCAGGCGGCCCAGGGCTGGCCATCGGTCTGGCAGATATCGGCGTGAATGTAGTCCAGGGGCGCGGCCGTGGCATCCGGACCGGCGCCGACAGTGACCCGGCTGTCCAGGTCGGGTATCAGCCGCAGGTCGCCATAGGCGCCCCAGGGGTTGTCCTCGGCGATCAGGTCCTGGGGCGTCAGGGCGCTGTTGGCCGGCACCCAGCCGCAGCCGCCGATCCGGTAGCGCTCCAGCTCGTCGCTGGGAAAGGAGCGGCCCCGGGTGACGCCGATCAAATCGGTGGTGACGATGCTGGTCATGGCCAGTGGCGTCAGGGCCTCGATGCCCTGGCCGCGGCTCATCCGCGGATCTCCCGCAGGCGGCCGAGCACGGTCTGGGTATCGGTGATCCAGCAGTAGCCCTTGATCGCATTCAGGCAGGCCTGGTGCCGAGTATCGCTGTAGGTGGCGCAGGCGTCCTCGACCAGGGTCACCAGGTAGCCGCGGTCGGCGGCGTCGCGCACGGCCATGTCCACGCACTGGTCGGTGACGATCCCGGCGACGATCAGGTGCCGGGTTTCCAGGTTGCGCAGCACGTAGTCGATGTTGGTGGAGTTGAACACCCCGGAAGAGGTCTTGGGCAGGACGATCTCGTTTTCCACCGGTGCCAGTTCGTCGATGATCGCCGCCTGGGGGCTGCCCTTGGGCAGGTGCATGTCCGACAGCTTGTGGTCCAGGGAGCGGTCACGGCCGTCGGCGGTCAGGCTTTCGATAATGGTGTGCAGCACGTTCTGCCGTGCTTCGCGCACTGCGGCCAGCAGGCGTTGCTGGTTGGGGATCACCTGCTCCCGGGCACGCTTGAGAAAGGCCTCGCCCTCGGGGCCTTGCAGGTGCGGGTCGAACTGCGGTTCGAGCCAGGCGCGCTGCATGTCCACCAGCAGCAGGGCCGTGTGATCGACGACGAAGGGCAAGTCCCGGGGCGAACGGTGGGGCAGGCTGAACATCCTTATTTCTCCTCCAGCACATGGGTATCAAATTGCGCCCGCAGGGCGTCGATGCCCTCCAGGCGTTGATCAAGATCGGCGCTGCGCGGGGTCAGGCAGGCGATCAGCGCCTCGACCTGGGCCAGCGCCGGCACCAGGGTGTCGAATGGCGACAGGGACTCCACCGGGGCACTGATGATCAGGTCCGCCAGCTCCCGCAGCGGCGAGGCATAGATATCGGTGAACAGCACCACCCGGGCGTTGCGCGCCTTGGCTGCGCTGGCCACCCGCAGGGCCTGGGACTGATAGCGGCGGTAGTCGAACAGCAGCACCACGTCCTGGCGCTGCAGATCGAACAGGCGGTCCGGCAGTTGCGCGTTGTCTTCAAGAAAGAAACAGCCCGGGCGCATCAACCGCAGGTGGTTGAGCAGGTAGTGGGCGAGGAAGCTGCTGAAGCGTCCGCCAAAGCAGTACAGCTGATGACGGCTGTCCAGCAGCCAGTCCATGAGTACGCGGATGTCTTCGGGCTGGGTCAGGGACTGGGTGTCGTGCAGGGCGCGCTGGCTGTCCGCCAGGTAGCGGCTCCAGGTATCGCCCTGGGCCACTTGTGAGCGTGGGCGCAGCAGGGTGCTGGGGGAGCGCAGGCGGTCGTCCATGTCGCTGAGCAGGGCTTCCTGGAATTCGCCGTAGCCGCTGAAGCCGAGTTTCTTCACCAACCGTACGATGGTCGGGTCGCTGACCCCGGCGTGTTCCGCCAGGCGTGACATCGGCCCCAATCCGTTGCGCGGGTAGTGGTCGAGCAGGGCGCGCACGACTTTGCGCTCTGAAGGCGTCAGGTCGAGGGCGGGGTCGGTGATCAGGTCTCGGAGAGAGGGCATCGGGGTGCCTTGGAAGCTGAATGTCGTTTTTGTTTCATAAAATGGCTAAATGATATTTATGTAATGGACGTTACATGTCTAGTGAAATTTGCGTGGGTGGTGAAATGCTCTGAAATGGGGCGGGGCGGGGCGGGGCGGGGCGGGGGTGGGGTGGAGTTGAGGCGTGGGGGGGGGACATATCCGTTGCTGCGGTAACGGCTACTTATGGTTTCGCTCTTACAGCCATCCCTTTCAAGGTCTTTGGAAAAAGCCCCAAAGCATGATCATTTTTTGACCA
>NZ_JAQQGK010000017.1:0-73980 GCF_028550695.1 Pseudomonas sp. BLCC-B112 | reverse complement strand
CACCTGACCCGCAGCATCGCGCAGCAGGCAGTGGGGCAGGGCGACGACAAGATCACCCGCAAGGGTGCGGTGTTTCCTGGGTTCAAGGGGTGGGGCTGGGTCAGTTGCAAAAACTGCGTAGCATCGGGCGACGGCTGCAGCCGCTGAGCCTGACCACGGGCTATGGCGAAGTGCTGGGCACCTGGTGCATGACCAGCCTTGAGGAAGAACAGAGCCACCTGCTGGCCGGGGGCATCCCGCGTAAGCAGGGCTTTTCAATGGAGTTCGTGAGCTATGCGACGACATGCAGAACGTCTGACGGGGATCTGCTGGACACCCTGTGTCACCAGTATTACGGGCACTTGAATGGTAGTGTCGAAGCGGTGCTGGATGCCAACCAGGGGTTGGCCGACGAATCCCAGCCGTTCCGGGCTGGGGTGCTGATCGTGCTGCCGGAGTTGCCTAGCGTGCCTGATGCTGTGGTGAAGTTATGGGATTAAAGGTGGCAGTTTGGTAGCATTCGGATAGTAATTTCTACAATGCTAGGGACTTGGCTGATGAATAAAAAAAGTTGTAGGTTTTTTAGTTGGTATGGGAATGCTGGGATGCGCGCTGAGTGCTTCTGCTGGTGATAACCTTTTTAAGTCGTATGCCTATGAATCTCCTATTTCCGCTTATCCGAAGTCAAAGGGTTATTATGACTGCTCTGAAGAGATCGGCGGGAAGGCATTGTGCCTAGATGATGTGGACTTTCTTGGGTATAAGTTTGATGCAGTACTGGTTTTTTCTAATTCAAAATTGATCACGGTGTCGTTGAATAGTGCCTATGATCAGAATCTTTACGCAACTGTAGTAGGCTCTCTTAGTAAAATGTTCACTCTAGCCGGTCTTGCTAATGGTCAGACTGAACTAGATTTGGTCCAGCTGGCTTCTAAGGCCTCTAGCCCTGAGGAGTTTAACTTTAAATTTACCAACTATGAGTCGGCAGCATTCAATAGCGGTAACTTGGTTTACACGTTCATTGAAGGGGTCGATTTGAATAAAAGATTCGCTAGCATTGCCAGTCTTCTGGATGCATCCGCTGACAATATTCGAATTGCTGAGGTCGAGCTTGCAGGAGAGGGAGCCGACTCTAGTTTGATAATTAGCTTCAGCTTCCCCAATCTTGAGGCGAAGAAAGTTACAGCCGCAGCCCAAAAGCCTGTCGAATCCTTTTAAGGCATAAAATATATGACAGAGCCCCGGATAAACGGGGCTTTTTTGTTTCTGGGGTATTTAAATGAGCCCCATGTTCCGAATCGTTGCGGAGGGTAAGAACATCACCGCACTGATCAATGACCGGCTATTGAGCCTGCGCACCTCGGACAAGCCCGGCATGGGGTCGGACGAGTTTGAGCTGCGCATCGACGACCGCGACAGCGTAGTGGCACTGCCCAGCCGTGGTACGAGTATCGAAGTGTTCATGGGCTACGCCGACCAGTCACTGACCCGCCTGGGTCGTTATATGGTGGATGAGGTCGTGGTGATGGGGTCGCCTGACTCTATCGAGAACCGGGGCAAGGCCAGTGACATGCGCGGCAGTGGCAAGACCACCCGCCGTGGGAGCTGGGAAAACGTCCCGCTGCAGCAGATCCTGCGCGATGTAGCGGCCTGCAATGGCTGGCAACCGGTGTGCCCGGTGACCACCAAGGTGCCCCGGGTCGATCAGCTCAATGAATCCGACTTCAACTTCATCACCCGCCTGGCCAAGCAGTACGACTGCACGGCCAAAGTGGCCGACGGCAAACTTCTGGTGCTGCCCCGGCAGGCCGGGCAGAGCGCGAGCGGAAAGGCTCTAGGCGCCGTTACCATCACCCGCCACATCTACCCGAACAAGTCCGCCGCCGAACAGGCTGCCAAGGCACGGCTGGCGGCATTCAACCGCAGCACCGCCAGCGTGCGCCTGGAGATGCCAGGCCGAACCGATCTATTCGCTGAACGCATGATCAATGCCCAGGGCTTCAAGCTCGGCCTCGATGGCGAGTACCTGGTGGACTCGGTCGAGCAGGTGTCCACCCAGTCCGGGTGGAGCACCGCGATGCGCTGTATCAGCGTTGATTGAAGGTGCTGGCGTGAAGGCCCCGAGTTGGTTGTTGCCAGTCCTGGCCCTGATGCTGGGGTTCGTCCTGGGTGGCTGGCCTGGACGTGGCAGGCCAACGCCTACGGCAAGGATCTGGCTGATCAGGCCGAGGCGTACAGCACTGATCGCGAGCAGGCCGCCACGACGGTGATCAACTGGCAGGAAACCCAGCAGGACGCCCGCCGGGCACTGGAGGATCGCCTGCAGGCGAATGACGAAACCCATTACAAGGAGCTACGTGATGCTCAAACGAAGCAGGCTCGTCTGCGTGACCGGATTGCTAATGCTGAGTTGCGGCTGTCAATCCTACTCAACACCGCCGCCTTGGGTGGTGGCGGTGGGTTACCAGCCACAGCCGGCACCTGCGGCGTGGTTTATGGAAGAGCGCGAGCCGAGCTTGCCCCAGCGGCTGCTCAACGAATTGTCGCCATCGCCGGTGACGGCGCCCAAGGATTAATCGCGTTGAGTGCATGCCAAGCTTATGTGAGGGCGGTGGCGCACTGATGACACCATCCTCATTTGAGCAAGACGGCGGGCGATGAGCTGCGCTATGTTGCCGTTAGTAGCGCATTTATACGTGTGGATGCTAGGCATTAGAGGCAGCAGGGAGTACTCGTTTGAGGATGTCGGCCAGCGTTACAACGCCCAGCAAGCGATCCGCGCTCATGACTAAAGCAAGCTGAATGCTCGATTCACGCATGCGCGCAAGCGCTTCATAGACGGGGGTTTTCGCGTCAAGCACAAAAGCTTCTCGTGCAAGCTCATGCGCAAACCGAGTTTCTGGCTCAAGCAAGGTGTCACGTACGTGAACCACCGAGGGTTGTATGCCCTCGGTTCCTAGCACGAGAATTCGCAGGTGTCCGGACTGCATGGCCGCACTGCGGACATCCGCCACAGTCGCATCCATCGTAACGTGAACCAGCGCCTGTCCCTCGATTAGCAGAGCTTCGACGGGGAGCGTGCCCAGATCGATCAGGCCTGAAATCTGCTGCTGCATCTGCGGCTGTAGCGTGCCGACCTTCGCCGAATGCTCAACGAGCTGCCTTATGGTCTCAATATCCTGACCACCCACTGCGGCGCTTTCAACTGGCTCAACACCTGAGGCTTTTACGAGGCGGTTGGCGATTCGATTCACCCAGCGCAACAGCGGACGTAGCGGCCAAGTATAGATGCGCGAGACGATACCAATTGCCAAAGCGGATCTTTCCGGGTGTGCAATGGCCCAGGACTTGGGCGCCATCTCTCCAACAACCAAGTGCAAGAACGTCACCAAGAAAAGCGCGAAGCCGAAAGCTGCGCCACCAGCAGCCCACTCAGGCAGGCCCCACGCGATGAACACCGGGCCGAGCCATAAGTCGACCGCAGGTTTCGTAACCGCACCCAGGGCAAAGGTACACAGCGTTATACCCAACTGAGCACCGGCAAGCATCAACGTCAAATCATTCATGCCGCGCAGCGCAGCACGAGCGGACGGACTGTTAACGGCCAGCTCTTCAAGGCGGTGCCGTCGAGCGCCGAGCAACGCGAACTCGATGACAACAAACAAGCCACTCAGTGCGATGAGCGCGACTGTTACTGTCGTGACTATCAGCGGGTCATTCATTGGCCTTCCTCCGCCATAGACACTTTGACCAGCCGTACGCGAACTTCAGTCGGAACATGTCGTTCAATACGCAGTACATCAACTTCGAGTCGATATCTCACCGGCTCGTCGGAGACCAGCTCGGCAGCATCAATAGGTAGATCAACGGTGACTGTGTCGCCTTCTCCAGGCAGTGCGCCAAGTTCAGCGATCAGCATACCTGCCACCGTCTCAACATCAACGCGTGGCAGGTCGTGACCAATAATGCGCCTGACCTCGTCGAGGTGAACGTCGCCTTCCATTGTCCAGGTGTTTTCCCCTTCAGACACGATGGCGTCGCCGACTTCTGCGTCATGCTCATCGGTAATTTCACCGACGATTTCCATGGCGAGATCTTCAATCGTGAGTACCCCAGCGAAACCACCATACTCGTCGATAACACAAGCTAACTGATCGGTTGCTTGAACCAACTGATCAAGAGCATCTGGCAGCAGCATCAGCGTCGGCAGCACCTTGGCAGGTCTCATCAGCGACCCAACGGTTTCATTAATGTTTCCCGTGGAGAGACGTGCAAGCACGTCGGCGAGATGTACAACGCCCACAGGGGCATCATCGTCATCAATCACCGGGTATCTAGTGTGAGCACGCGCCATCAACCCTCGCAGCTCTTCGAGCGTCGTATCTGGCTCAACCCAGTCAACTTGTGATCTGGGCACCATAGCGTGCTCGACGTTGCGTTGCGGGAAGTCGAGGATGCGATCCATCATGAGTGAAAGCTCACGTGGTAGGTCGCCACTGTCGCGCGAGTCAGCGATTATGTGCGGTAGATCGGTAGCCGAGGCGCTCACGTCGAGGTCATGAATCGGCTCGATACGCAGTAACTTCAGAAGAAGGTTGGCAGATTTGTCGAAGAAGCTGATTAGCCAGCCGAAGGTCGACATATAAAAGAGCGTGGAGCGGGCAAGCCCAAGCGATAGGGGCTCAGGGTTCGCAATGGCAAGGTTTTTCGGATAAAGCTCACCCACGATCATTTGTATAATCGTAGCCGCAACTAGGGCTAGACCTGTACCTACAGCCACCCTGGTTTCAACCGGAATACCGGTCCCTGAGAGCAGAACACCTAATGACTCACCTACCAAAGGCTCCGCGACATAACCAACAAGTAAGCCTGTAACGGTAATGCCAAGCTGGGCACCCGACAGCATAAAGCTTGTGCGGTTCGTGACGGCTAATGCACGCTTTGCCGAAGTATCACCGGCAGCAGCCAATGCTGAGAGCCTGGTACGGTCAACCGCCATGTAGGCAAATTCTTGCGCAACAAAATAGCCATTCACAGCGATGATCGCCAGCATTACCAAGATGCCAAGAATGAGAGTAAGGATAGTTTCGATCATTTGGCGGCACGACCAAATTCAAAATCTGGACAGTGGCTGTGTGTTGCAGGGCTGGGGTCCACAAAGGAGTCCATGCAGATAAGGAATCAAGAGCATACGGGCGTTTGCTCCGTGTCGTCTAGCTAGATAACCTTTCCGTTTGTGAATGCCGACTCCAATCGACGGATGGCCTAGAAACTGAAAAAGCGCATCTGGCAGCCACCAGCGCCATCGCATTTATATCACGTAAACATCGTCATGAAATTGAGCTGTGACCCTCTAGTCGAAGTTGGGTTTCAGCGAAATATCAATGACTACAAAACAGGTGGAGGCTTTGTCTGTTTCTTCAATGTCGATCAGCACCAAGGGAATCCTTTCGTCAGGCGGAACGGCTGATGTCGAGTTGGAGTAACTGTAACCGTCCGATCAGCACCCACTCCTGACCGACTCCAAAATTAGAGAAAATAGTGTCCATTATTTTTTAATGGACACTATTTTGGATACAGCACCCGCTCGTCGCCTCGGTCGCCGCCCGAATTTCTCAACCTTATTCAAACGCAGGGTCGTCGAAGCCTCTTACCAACCCGATACCTCAGTGTCGATGATCGCTCGCGAGCACGACGTCAATGCCAGCATGGTTTTCCGCTGGCGCCAGCAGTACCAGGACGGCGTATTCGGCCCAGTCACCCAGAGCGCGACGCTCCTGCCAGTCGAGGTGATCGAAGCACCCATCGACTTGCCGTCAGCAGCTTCACCACAGCAAGCGTGCCATTCCGAAATTCTGCTCGAGGTGCAAAAAGCCAAGTTACGTATCACCGGCACACCTGATTCGCAGACCTTGCAACTCACCTTGCAGCAGTTGCTGCGATGTTTGCACCTCCCGTTGGAACTCGTATCTGGATCGCCGCCGGCGTCACCGACATGCGCCGTGGCTTCGACGGATTGACAACACTGGTGCAAACATAGCTGGAAGCCGATCCCTTCTCCGGCCAGATCTTTGCCTTTCGCGGACGGCGCGGTGATCGGATCAAATTGCTGTAGTGGGACGGAGACGGTTTATGCCTGTTCTGCAAACGTCTGGAGCAAGGCCGTTTTGTTTGGCCGCAAGCGAACAGCGGCGCGTTTCGCTGACGGCGGCGCAACTGTCGATGCTGTTGGAGGGTATTGATTGGCGCAGGCCAATTCGTACAGCACCCGTCCTCGCGGTCTGACTTTACGTGCTGAAAATTCTTAGTAACATTCGGCCATGACTCAGGTGACCGACTCCTTGCCCAATGATCTTCAAGCCTTAAAGGCCCTGGTCTCTGCCCAGCGGGCAGAGATTGAGCGCCTGACAATGATGATCGCCAAATTCCGGCGCACGCAGTTCGGTCGCAGTTCCGAGCAACTGGACGCGATGATCGACCAACTCCAGTTGAGCCTTGAAGAGCAGGAGGTCCGCCAGGGCGAAGTGATGCCGATCACTGACCCTGCACCTCGTGCAGTTTCCCGCCGTAAACCATTGCCTGAACATCTCCCCCGTGAAATCCATGTTCATCAGCCCGAGTCGCAATGCTCCGGTTGTGGTGGGACACTTCGCCAGTTGGGTGAGGATGTGTCGGAGGTGCTGGAGTACGTTCCGGCACGTTTCAAGGTGATTCGCCATGTTCGCCCCAAGCTGGTTTGTCGCTGCTGCGAGCACATCGCCCAAGTACCTGCGCCGAGCACCGGCAAAACCAAAACGGTGCGACTGTGGACGTATGTGCGCGACGACCGACCCGCAGGCTACACGACGCCGGCAGCGGTGTTGTTTGCTTACTCGCCGGATCGCAAGGGGCAACATCCCCGCGCTCATCTCAAAAACTTCAGCGGGATCTTGCAGGCCGACGGCTACGCCGGTTTTGCTCAGTTGTATAGCTCGGGTAGTGTTCAGGAAGCTGCCTGCTGGGCTCACGCCCGGCGTAAGTTTTACGATGTTTATAAAGATCAATCCTCACCACTTGCCGGCGAAGTGCTGCAACGAGTCGCGGCCTTATATGTCATCGAAAGCGAGATTCGAGGCCAACCACCTGACCTGCGAAAAGCCGTTCGGCAAAGCCGGGCATGCCCGCTGCTGGAACAGCTGCACACGTGGCTTAACCAGACGCTGACTCAACTGTCGAAAAAATCAGCATTGGGCGGTGCGATTCTTTATGCCCTGAATCGATGGCAGGCCTTGGTGCGCTACTGCGACGACGGACGGATCGAAATCGACAACAACGCTGCCGAACGCGCGCTGCGCGCCGTCGCTTTGGGTCGCAAAAATTATCTGTTTGTGGGCTCCGATTCCGGTGGAGAGCGAGCCGCTGCAATTTACAGCCTGGTAGGCTCGGCCAAACTCAACGAGTTGAACCCGCAAGTCTATTTGACCCATGTGCTGGAGCGGATCGCCGACCACCCAATCAATCGGGTGGAGGAACTGCTGCCCTGGAAAGTTTCTCTTAATTTTCTCGAACACTGCGAGGTGGCTTGATCCATGCCCAAAACATCTCATCTGTCCGTTGTTGAAACCGACCGTGTGCTGATACTGCACATGGAGTTTAAATGGATAAAACCTTCGATCTGGCGTCGAGTGGCGGTGCCTGAAAACATCACCTTGAGCAAGTTGCATCGTGTGATTCAGGCCGTTTTTGGCTGGAGCGATACGCATCTGCACGAGTTTGAAATTGATGGCGAAAGTTACGGTGTGCCTGACCCGGATTGGGGCCCGCCAGTGATTTCTGAGCAGCGTAAAAAGCTGATCAACGTGCTGTACGGGAAGAAGACGTTTCGCTATGTCTATGACTTCGGCGACAACTGGGAACTGCGAATTAAAGTCGAGAAAACGTTGCCCGCGACGCTCTTCCCGCAAGTGCCGTGTTGCATCGATGGAGCCAATGCTCGCCCGCCGGAGGACATCGGTGGTGCGCCAGGGTATGAAGATTTTCTGGCAGCGTTGGTGGACCCGAATCACCCTGAGCATGAGGCAATGTTGGAGTGGCACGGGGATGATGGATTCGATCCGACGGAGTTTGACTGCGAGTGGGTCAATCAATGGATGAAGCAAGCGAAGGTCTGATCAACAAGAGGGTGTTGGGCAGACGCTTACCGTAGATTAACGTCCACGGGGTTTTTTATTGCGTGCGCCAGGCATGGCGCGTTGCGCGTTAGCGTAACCCGCTCGATTGTGGTGACCCAGCGGGTGACTTGGAGGTGTGTCGCCGGAGCCGGCTAGGTCTGTTCTACCGACTCCTGCTTTCGCAACTGGCTCCGCGCCCACCCTTGACCCTACAACGAGCCGTTCAGGCACAGAGCGCGAGGCACTGTCCTTTGGGGAGTCCTCGCCTGATGGGTGAACACCGAGGGAAAGACGCAACTATAGGTGGAAATCGCCCGCAGCCTCCGGCTGGTAAAGCACTTTCCTGATCTCAATCCGGCGGGTCCGATCAGAAATCCGCCAGTCGATGGTGTCCCCCTCCTGATAGCCAAGGATGGCGGCGCCTATATCGGAATACACGGAATGCTTCCCTGCGTTGCTGTCCGCGTCTTCCGGGTAGACCAAGGCCACTTCGATCTCTTCGTCGTCCAGTTGCAGCAAGGCCTTGGAGTTCATCGTGACCACATTGCGTGCAACCTGCTGCGGCTTGACGACAATGGCTCGCTCAAGCTCATGTTCGAGTTCAAAAACGGCCGGGCCTTGCTCGAGCGCGATCAGGCTCTCGAGCCTGGCCTTGTCAATTTCGGTGATGTAGATCTCAGTGGCGTCGGAAACGGTACCTTCGCGCAATAACTGGAGATAGCGCCCGGCCGTCATGGAAAATGATTTCAATGTCGGCGTTTCGCTTTCAAGCAGAAAGCCGCTGCGCTGAAAGGCTTTCAGCGAGCGCGTGTTGTCCGGGTGGATCTTGGCGATGAGCTTCTCGGCCCGCATGTCGAGGAAGGCCAGTTTCATGCCTTCGCGGATGGTGCGAGCGCCAAGGTTTCGGCCCCATTTGTCGCTGTCTCCGATGACCAGAACTATCTCGCAATTGGAGCCGGTCTTGATCAGACGGACAAAGCCCACCGGCGCGTCATGCCGGTCATAGGCCATGAAAAATCGGCCGCCCCGGTTGAACAGATGGGTCAGGATCGGCAATTGAGTTCGATCGATGACTTGCTCGATGGAGCGGGAGACATCGCGTGAATCGCTCAGATAGCAGGTAACGCGCTCATCCTCCAACCAATCCATCAACGTCAGCGCGTGCGCCCGAGTAATTTCAGGGCACAGCGAAATGAAAGGCTTGTTCATCTTAACCACACTTATTTGTAAAGAATGGAAGCCCTCCAGGGCTATGGTCATTACGGTTCGTCGGCAGCCGGCCATTCTAAGATATACCGCGAGTAATGGCGAATATCCCGGCGAGTTCGAGGAAATCTGGTGGAAGTCGGCAAGAAAATGAAGTTCGGCGAAGAGAGGACTCGTCAGCTCTGGAAGGCCTGCATGGCTTGGATGGACGGTGCTCTGGAGGTTTGTCGAGAGGCCGCGTAGTTTCTTTCAATTATGATCTTTGAGTGGAGTTTTCTATCAAGGGAGGGAAGGGGTATGTCCAGTTCAGGAGGGTCATCAGCCAAGTATCGAAGGCAAACTTTTGGCGCGGCCTCGGTAGGCCGGGCAAAGCCACGAGCGGCAAAGCCCTTGGTTCCGTCACCATCACCCGCGGCGACGTGAGCCGCTATCAGTTCCGCCTGGCTGCGTTTCAGCGCAGCACCGCCGATGTGCGCCTGGAGAGGCCCGGCCAGGCCGATCTATTCTTTGAACGTATGTTTCCACTTGGCTGCAATAAAATCTTGAAAGCTTTTAATAAAGCTTTGTCTTATGTCAGGCAATATTTTTTTAGAATCAGAAAGTAAAGAGAGATAGGTGTTGTGTCCCCCGTGCCTTCCTCTATCGAGCGCTCTTCAGTTTCAAAGCAAAAAAGAACACAGCGTATGAGAAACGCAAAGTTTTCATCTGATTGACGGTGCTGTTTCTCTACCGCCCAGAGTTCTAGTACAAGCTTTCTTCAGAGATCTCCATCGCTTTCTATACGCTCTCGCAGGATACTTTCTTCGATATATGGAATCAGCACCTTCAACTTAGAATCAGAAATGGTAGCAAGTACACCACCGTCAATCAGACTGAGCAAATAGCGAGCGTACTGACGTGTCATTTCGCCGAAAGACACGCTCGCTTCAAGTAACGCCTCCTCAAGGCAATCAAGCTCTTGAACCTCCAGGCTATCAATCATTATACAGCTCCATCTTTTACTCTTATCGCGCAGCAGCAATCGGCCTAAAGCGGCCTGAGCAGATTCGGGAAGGGGTTCGAATCCCTATTTTTGCAACCCTGGTTGCATTTGGCGAACTGGTTGTTGGCTAGGGAAGTGAGGTTGTGGGGCAAAAATGAGCAATCCATACGCCAAACTGAATCGCCCCTGCGCATCGTGCAGCTCGGGCACCGTCGATGTTGGTTAGAATAGCGTGTTGAAGTCTATTGCTCGCAAGGGAATCCAATGAGCACTGAAAAGCCAGAGCTTTTGTTCATCCTTCAAAGGTTTCTAGATAATGTTTATGAGAAGGCTTCGAAAAGTCAGAGTGTTTTACTCAAAAGGAATCATGGCCACTACACATACGCGGATGAAATACTCTTCGTCTACGTGACGATCTTCCCTAAAGAGGTTGAGCTTGTTTTTGAGAGCAAGCAGGTAAGTAGCGGGTTTTTTAGTATTGCTTTGGATATGTGCATGTCCAGTGGAGAAGTACTGGCTGGCGACCTGCTGTCTCTGAATGGGAGATGCGAGGAGATCAGCGCGGCATTGGCTTCGCAAGAAGACTGGGTGTTGGCCCTGTTGTTAAAGTGTTTGGGCAACTGAGTCTTTTTTCAGGAGCGTGGACAACGCAGGCGTTCCGGTTTGCCGGTTCGCGAGCGTGGAGTTTATGCAGTGACCGCTCCTGGCCCAGAGTGTGTAAAAACCGCTTCCAAGACCGACGGAGTATGTTTCAGGAGAGGAGTTGAAAACAGCCTGGAAATTCTTGGTATGGTGCGAGAAGGCTTCCTCTTATTAGGACAAAAAATGATTTCACATGTATTCATCGGAGTGAATGACTTCAATCGAGCACTTGTGTTTTATCAAGGGGTCATGCAGATGCTCGGACTTGATCTCAAGTTCACAGACCTTGAACGCCCATGGGCGGGCTGGAAACACCCCGACACTGCACGCCCTCTTTTCGTAGTGGGCAAGCCGTTCGACGGCGAATCTGCGGCGCTAGGCAATGGGCAAATGATTGCTCTGCTGGCACCTAATCGACAGATCGTAGACAACGCCCATGCCCTGGCGTTGGCATTGGATGGAACATGTGAAGGCGCTCCGGGCTTGCGACCCGAATACCACCCGAATTTTTATGGGGCGTATTTTCGAGACCCTGAAGGAAACAAGCTTTGCGTCTGTTGTCACGATCCGGAGTAGGTCAAGTGTAGGATCTATTTTTGGCCTGAAATCGTGAACAAAACATTGTCGAGTACCCCGGCGCCTGGAGCGAGAGGCTCAACGCAATTTCACCAGGCCAAACTGAAGCGGCGAACGGAAGAAATTGAATCGAGCATCAACCGTTACCTGACGGCACTTGATGCTGCCGATCGGCAGGAACCAACAGTCTCCGAGCCCAACGCCGTGCGGCTGGAAGAGAAAATCGCCAAGTTGAAGACGCAAATGAAAGAGCTTCAAGCAATTGAAGCTCAGCTCAACGAATCGCCGGACCTGAAAGCAGCCGTTCATGACTGACCCCTTTTGAGCATTGGAAGCCCCTAAGAAATCAGTTCCGCAATCAAAATCCTGCCCCGCATACCCCCGGACTTGCCTTACTTGGACAGCGACAACGGCACGCCCCAGATGGGATCTTCCATACCTTGTTTGCCCAGCGGCGTGATCTGCATGGGCTGGAGCCTGGACAGCAGTTGCCGGTGCTTCTCGCTCAGGTTGCGCTGCTCGATGAGGTGCTGCGAAAAGCTCATGGGGGCCGGCCAGGTGTAGACGGTCAGGTTGTCGAGCGGACACTCGATTTTTTTCGGATCGATCGCTCGGCACTTCGACTGCTGGTACTTGTAGCCAGGGGTCTTCAGATGCATGCGCGGGGCCAGCAGCAATTGCCCGCCCTGGATGGTGAAACTGGCGAGCGCCTTGTCGACCGGCAGGCGCGCCTGGACCTTGATCGCGGGAATGTCGCGAGAGTCGGTCTGTTGGTAATAACCGGCCGGGGAGCCCGCCGTCGTCTGGGTATATTGCTGTTCACCCCAGCTCACGCAGGCACCCGAGGCCCTGACTACAGCGGTACAGACACGCTCGGTCTTGGTCTCGCTGCCATAGGTAGCGTCTTTCCAGACCTCTTCCCTGTAGTACTCGCGATACAGTTCGGGGGACAGGTAGGCGGTCCCGTTGGCGCCACGGCCCGAACCGGGTGGACCGCTGCGGGCGTCGACCTGGTCAAGCAAACCGCGGAGCTGGTAGTCATCGCCGCCGGTCAGCAAGTATTTGCCGGGTGGCAGGATATGCACCTCGAAGGCCTTGAACAGGTAGGTTTCGCCAGGCGGTCTCTGCAGCGCGTTGGTCTGGAACTTGCGGCCGAAGGTTACCTTCGGATCTTTCTCGTATTCCCAGATCACCGTTGGCGTCCATTGCGTCATGGTCAGCGCATCGCTCAGCGACTTGTGCGGCATCACGTCCGCCACCAGCACTACCGCCATGTTCGCCTTGAGTGCTGCGTCCACTTGGTCCAACAGCTGCGCGTAGCGCGGATCGTCCATGCTGCCGTAGGCACCCGAATCGAGATCGGAGACGCAGCCGGAGAGAGATAGAGAGAGAAGCAACGCCGTGGGAAGGGCAAAACGCAGTCGGAACAGTCTCATGTATCAGTCCTTGAACTATCTATGTCGGGCCAGCCACTAAGGCGCCAAGGCCACGCCCGTGCAGCGGCCACGAATGGAGAAGTCCTTGATCTGTCTGGCCTTGTCGACAGTCATGGAGAGGGTGCAGCCGCTCGTGTGAGTGACATCGTCCCAGTAGTTGGTGTGGACCATCACGCCGCCCTGCATCTCACTGGAGCTGCCGACCACTTCCTTTTTCACGTAGGAAGTGTCGCGGTACCACTGCATTTGCACTTCGCTGCGGTCGGGCGAGGGCTGCATGCGTCCGGGCGGGCCGAAGAAGTCGATGGCTTCCTTGGCATCGCGTCCCTTCCATTGCTGGCCGGCCCTGTATTCCGGGAGGGTGGGAATGCAGCCGCTCAGCAAAGGCAACAGCAGGCCGAGGGCAAGTAGGTGCCGGGTCATGACGGCCTCCTTCATTGCGGGCTGTTGCCGAGCATTGCGTCCAGGCTCTGCACGGCCTCGCTGTTGGCCTGGATGCCGTACAGTTGCTGGAACATGGCCTGGACGGTCTCGACCATGCGGCCGGCGGCCATTTTGCCCATTGGCAGCATCTGGTTGTTTTCGCGGTTGCCTGCTGCGCAGACGAAGGCGAAGGTGCGTTGCAGCCAGTAGTCTTTCGGGGCGATCCAGCCCTGGGCAGTGGTCACGTCCTTCATGGCGTGATCGAAGCGGCGCATGGCGCGGGCGCTGTCGAAGCGCACTTTGCGCTCCTTGCACTTGTACTGGATCTCGTAGGCCGCCAGCACGGGCATCGCCGGGTCTTCGAAGATCTGCATGATCATGGCCGACTGCACCCCCTGGGGCTTTTGCAGGATGCCGGCGGCATCGGCGACGAATACCTCGTTGTGGTAACGCTCGCCCTTGCCGTAGACGATCCAGTATTCACCTTGAGGCGTGGCGAGTGCCGTGCCGCTGGTACACAGCAGGATGAGTGATAGCGGCAACCATCTGGCGCGGGGGAATGGAATCGCCATGATATTTCCTTCCTTGATGGGGCTTGTCCGTGGCCGCATGGGACCGTCCAGAAGAAGGAATATAGGTCTGGCCGGCAGTAGCGGTCGATTAGGGCGGATGTGCTAATGGCGCATTGCCGTTATCGATCGGGTCAACGAAACCTGTGAGTGGCGGTCGTCTGCATGATCAGAACCTTGGGCATGCACAGGTGCGGAGTTAAAGTGCCGCCACTGAAAAGGTAGAGCGGATGCGGGGCCGGATATTGGATATCTCGACCGAGGTCGAATCGTTGCTCCTGCAGTTGGGTGCATCAGGCCGAGGGCTGCATGAAAACTGAGTTCCATTGAGGGAATGATCAGCCCGCCAATGGCGAAAAAGATCCGCTGGATTGCGAGCGTGCGCAACAAGGCGGTTCATGAGCGTGTTGTCGAGGTGGATCTTGAAGACTTCAGCAAGGGCGGGGCGCAAGTAGTCGCTTATCTGAAGCAGCTTGTTGCTTCTATCACACCTAAGAAGACCAAGCACAAAGACCCGCAAGGTTTGCCTGAGCCAGGCAAGCCCTGGGCCGAGAAAGATGGCTGGGAGAAGACCAAGACGGTCGGTGAGTGCTGCGTTGCCTGGCAATCACATTTCAATAGTTGGCATGGTGCTTTTGCCGCAACTTATCAGTTGTCCCGCCGTGACCTGCAGTCCAGTTGTTGGTTTTGCCGCGTACCCGGCAAAGAAGCCGACGGACACCAAGGCAATGTAGAGGGCGGTTTTTCTCAGGGCCATGCTGGCACTCGCTCACTGTTTGATAGGGAAATGCCCAGCACTGATCCTCATTGAGGGAAAAGGTTCCAGGTGACCGATGTTGCGCGTGCTCCACTAGGGGCGATGCAAGCTCGGCCATTGGCGGTGATTCGGCCCCGGGCTCAACTTGCCACGGGGTGGCAAGTTGCTCTATTCAGCAAAGGCTATCGGCTGGAGAGGGTAGGGACAGGGGTGGAAGGCCCATGTCGCGAATGGCCGCGGCGAGTTTGTCCTGATAGATCGTCAGAATCGAGTAATCCAGCTTTTGGGTGATGTTGGCACCGCCTGCGCAATTGGCCAGGAGTTCATCCAGGGCGCCGGCCACCAGGTCTGCGGTGACTTGCAGGACATTCAATCCAAAGCGGTTATCGACAATGACCAGATTCGTTAAGTCGTACATACAGCCCCTATGGTCACTGTGCTTATGAGTAGTGGCTATGAGCCATGATTATTTTAACTAAACGGCAGGTGCGCTGTCATCGGGAGAAGATGGGCGGTGTCGCGGGCTGATAGGCGTTTGCGCTTCTGAATTTTCAGCACGCCTGTGGCAGCTCTGTGTACCATTGTTGCCCGCGAAAAAAGCACCAGAGGCAATCTGCATGCTGATATTGAAAAAGGGCGACAACCAGGGCTTGAGGGTAGGGCCGCGCTGGCCGTCCGCAAAGGTGTTGATGGAGCGCGAAGTCTTTGTGCAACTGCTCAAGGTCCAGTCCAGCCTGCCGCGTTCGGTGCAGTTGCTGGTAACCCGGGGCTACGAGCGCAAAAGCAGTTACCTGGGGTTTTTCAGGACGCTGTCACGCTGGCTGGGGATCAGGTTGTTCTGCCTGTGTTATCCGGGGCGTAAAGAGGAGCTGGAGGATATCTTCGGTTCCAATGGCCATGATGTGGATGGCACTCATATCGATGTGTCCATTGTCTTCAATGGCAAGCGCCTGCGCTTTTTGCCACTGGGGGTGTTTACCCCGCCGGCGCGCCAGCAACAGTTGCAAGGGCGGTACTCGGCTGTCGTTGATGAGGTCAAGAACCTGTTGAAGCGTCACGGTTTCGAGATTCATCGCAATCACACGGAAAGCCTGCAGATTCATTGCGACTACAAGGCCTGATAGCCAGGAACCGTCGTCCTGGGCTCGGCTGCCGAGTCCATAGCGCTCATGTCATGAACGTAATAAGGAAGTTATGTGTTGCGAAGTCTGTTGTTGCTGGTGTTGATCTTTGTCTTGAGTGGATGCACGGCCCTGATGACTCGCACTACTCCCATGAGTTGCCCCTATATCGGCGTGCGCATGGATTGGGCATTGGCTAAGGAGAACAACGGTGTGCTCTGGCCTTTTCTGGCGTTGGATGCTCCATTCTCCGGCGTGGTGGATACGCTGATGTTTCCCTTCGAGTATCAGTACAGCTGCACGCTTTGATCTTGAGCTGGCCGATGACCTGCCGCTCACTCATGGCGGCCTCTATGTGTCTGACCTTCGATCACTGACAGAGACGACCGTCTACAGTTAAGTGTGACCTTGGCTTCCCAAAGAGAACCGACATGCTCAAGTCTCGCTCGTTGATCGCTGTTCTTGCCGGCGTGCTCCTGGCTGGCGCTTCCCCTCTGGCATTGGCCGACCCCGGAAATGGCAAGGGGCAGGGGCATTCCAAACACAGTTCTCAGGGTGACCAGGGGGGGCATGGCAAGGGGAAGAAGTCAGGCGCCGATGACTGGAGTCATGGCCCCAGTGTCGATCGCGGCAGTGTCCTGGGCATATTGGGTGGGCACCGTGACTACTGGAGCCCGGGACCGGCACTGCCTCCAGGCATCCAGAAAAACCTGGCTCGGGGCAAACCTCTGCCCCCGGGAATTGCCAAGAAGCTGGACCACCGGCTATTGGGGCAGCTTCCTCGCTATGACGGTTATGAATGGCGGCAGGCCGGAACCGACCTGATTCTGGTGGCTATCGCCAGCGGGATCATCTACGAAGTGCTCAACGACGTCCTCAACTGATTGGCGGGCCTGTTGAGGTTTCAGCCTGTCGTGGCTGAAATCTCAACATCGAGTCCGTCTTCTCGAAGCGTTATTGCCAGCGCTTGAACAGCACGCTGGCATTGACCCCACCAAAGCCGAAACCATTGGACAGTGCGTATTCCATGGCCATTTTGCGTGCCTGGTTGCGCACCAGATCAAGGCCCTCGGCGGCGCTGTCCGGGTTGTCCAGATTGAGGGTTGCAGGCGCGATCTGGTCACGCAGGGCGAGGATGGCAAAGATCGCCTCGATGCCGCCGGCGGCACCCAGCAGATGCCCGGTGGCGGACTTGGTGGCGCTGATGGCCAGGCCGCTGCCGGTGCCGAATACAGTCCTGATGGCAGCCAGTTCGCCCTTGTCGCCCACTGGCGTGGAGGTGGCATGGGCATTCAGGTGCTGGACCTGAGAGGCTTGCACACCGGCCTGGCGCAAGGCTTGCTGCATGGCACGCCGGGCACCGTCGCCATCTTCCGGCCCCGCGGTCATGTGGTAGGCGTCCGCGCTGGTGCCATAGCCCACCAGCTCCGCGATGGGCTGTGCGCCCCGAGCCAGGGCATGTTCCAGCTCTTCGATGACCAGCAGTCCGGCGCCTTCACCCATGACAAAGCCATCCCGTGCCTGATCGAAGGGGCGTGAAGCCCGTTCCGGGGTGTCGTTGTACTCGCTGGACAGCGCGCGGGCTGCGGCGAAGCCACCCAGGCTGACCCGATGGATCGCCGCCTCAGCTCCACCACAGACGGCGATGTCGATTTCACCGGCGCGGATCATCCGCGCGGCGTCGCCAATGGCCTGGACTCCGGCAGCACAGGCAGTGACTGGCGCTCCCAGTGGTCCCTTGAGGCCGTGGCGGATCGAAACGTGACCTGCCGCCATATTGCTCAGGAATGACGGAATGGTGAACGGCGACAGGCGCCGCGGGCCCTTGCTGTCGGTGGTTCGCACGGCATCGGCGATGGCCGGGAAGCCGCCTACACCAGAGGCAATGATGGTGGCTGTACGTTCCTGGGCCTGGGGACTATCGGGTTTCCAGTTGGCCTGGGCCAGGGCTTCTTCGGCCGCTGCTAGGGCGAAGAGGATGAAACGGTCCATCTTGCGCTGTTCCTTGGGGGCCAGCAGCCGGTCCGGGTCGAAGCCTGCCTGGGGATCCTCGAGCGCGCCGGGCACTTGGCCGCCAATGGTGGTGGGCAGATCCTGGATAAACTCTTCGGGCAATTGACGGATTCCGGATTGTCCCGCCAGCAGGCGCTGCCAGACCTGCTCGACCCCACAACCCAGTGGAGTGATTGCGCCCATACCGGTGACTACGATGCGTTTACTCATGCGGGTCCTGCTCCTTCAGTTGCTTTGCGTGGGGAACAACGAAACGTGGACGATACTATCATCATGAAAGTAACATCCGAATCCACAAATACTGAGGTGCATCGCAGGAGCCAGCCATGCAACGTAAAAGTCTGATCGACGCTGAATGTCCCATTGCCCGCAGCCTGGAGCGGGTCGGCGAATGGTGGAGCATCTTGATCATGCGCGACGCGCTGCATGGCCTGAGGCGCTTCGACGAATTCTCCCGCAGCCTGGAGATCGCCCCGAACATGCTGACCCGACGCTTGAACTCACTGGTGGAGGCGGGGCTGTTGGAGCGCCAGGCCTACAGCGAGCGCCCCTTGCGCTATCAATATGTGCCTACAGCCAAGGGCGAGGATTTCCGTGTCGTACTCATGGCCTTTGTAGCTTGGGGCAATCGCCACTACGCGCCCGAGGGCGAAAGCGTGCAACTGGTCGAGCGTGAGAGCGGACGACCTGTGCAGCCAGTGATGGTGGATGTTGCCGATGGTCATCTGGTGCCGTTGCAGGCGTGCACGGTACAGGCGGGACCTGCTGCCAGCGTCGGCATGCGTCAGCGACTGATGGCTATGGTGGAGTGAGTCCGGTTTGGGGCTGGTTCCGTGGAGCGGCTGCGCTGCCGGGCGGCTCGCTCTGGACGGTGGGTCCCGGGAGAAGGACGGAAGGATTGAGGTTACTGGGGATTAATTTGCCCACCACGTAGCCACTGTGGCTGATCAGGGCCAGCAACAGCAGTGTGTTATGCAGTTTCGGCAACACCTCCAGCACCCAACTGCCTGAGCCCAGGCTATGGCCGACGGCGGCGCCATAGACAAACACCACCACCATGGTAATCAGCAGCATCTGCAGGCGTGGCAGGTCGACGATGACGCCATTGCTCACGTCCTCGCCGCGAATCAGGTCGGCCAATCGCGCATCCTTTGGGTCACTCTTCATCAGCACCTGGCCCTTGGCCGACGGCAGGGCGACCAGGCTCTGGCTGTCGAGCAACTGCTGGCCGGTGGTTGCCAGAGCGCTGGTGTCTGCAGGCTGCTCGGCCTTGCGGTTCAAGGCCATGGGGGCTGTGACGAAGCTGGCCAGGCTGAAGCCCATCAACGCGATCAGGTTGTAGTCCAAGTCCACCATCAGCGCTGTAGTGGCGTTTCCCCGGACAATGTTGCCGATGTACACCGTATACAGAGTGGCCAGTACCAGCAGTGTCCACAGGGTCATTTGCAGGCGTGACAGCGAATACCGGTTGCGCTCGTCAATCAGCACCCCAAGTACCCGTCCGCGAATTCGCAGACCGGCGAGGACGAACAAGACGAACAGGCCGGCCAGGCAACTGGCCCAGGCGCCCAGGCGTGGCCAGTCCAAAGCAGGTGCAACTGTCAGGTACGGGGGAGGGTTCGGGTGACTCAGAAGTAGGGCGGCGGGTGCGCCGGTCGCGAGCAACACGGCCAGCGTACGCAGCAGATAGCCATTGGTTTTCATCGTGGCAGGCCCTCTCCTTGTATAGGCGGCTGTTTTTCCTTGGTCTGCGAGGCCGCTCTTGTCCCCAGGCTGCTTGACGTCGCGGGCGCCCTCCGGCTCATGGCCGCTGGGGCGCCTGCTGTTGGGTATAGCGAATCTTTTTCCTGGCCGTTTGCCGTTGGTCGGGTGTTTTGTAGGGGGCGGCGGGTGTCAGCGAGCGCCAAGCCCGCGGCGCCAGGCCGGGTGGAAGTGTCGCCAGTGGGCGTCCTGTGCCGCCGCCAGGAGCTCGCGGTCACCCCGGGTATCGCCCCAGGCCCTGAGTCGATATTGGTTCAATGGGCCGTAGACACTTTCCAGGCGCAGTACCTTGTTTTCGCAACGGCAATTGTGGCCGGCGATGCGGCCGGTCAGCACGCCATCGACCACCTCCAGTTCGGTTCCGATCAGCCTGATGCCCAAGCGTGTGGCGAAAGGCTGCAGCACCAGGGCCGGCGACGCCGAGCACAGGGTCACCAGCGCTCCGGAACGCAGTTCCCCGGCTACGGCTTGCAGCCCACTCGGGCGCATCAGTCGGGTCCAGGATTTCAGACAGAAGGCTTCGGCCTGTTGCTGGAGCCACGCCGCCTCGATGCCCTTGAGAAAGGTGCTGATCAATTGCGCCTTGAGTCGGTCGCGGTCAACGCGACGAGTCAGGTAGCCCAGACTGGGTAGCGCCAGCTTGAGTATCCGTTGGTTGAACCCGCGTTGCCCGAAGGCAAACTTCAGAAAGGGCACAAAACTGTCGTGGCGAGTGAGGGTTCCGTCGAAGTCGAATACCGAAAGCACTGGGTTGGCATCGGCGTTGAGTCCAACGGTGTCCGGGGGTAGCGGCTGTGTTTCAGCCTCAGCGCTCAGGGGCGGCAGGATCTTAGGGTGGGGCGACATAGCTGTTCTCGGTGGTTGCAGCCGCTTGATTCGCGGCCGGTATTGCCAGTAATGGATGCAGTTTACGCGCTCCAGCCTTTAGCCGCGGGCCGGATAGCCGGAGGATCAGAGGCGCAGCATGGGCAAAGGTTTCCACGGGCGGATCAGCAGTTGCTTGAAAGACAGCTGAACCAGGCGCAGATGAAAGCCTGCATCAGGAAAGGCTGAAAATACCCGGCGGCGATCGTCTCGCGAGAGGCCGAAATTCAACATTCCCAGCGACACATCTATCCAGTCGGCTCGGCGAAAACTTTCCACCAGGCTGCCTGGGTGTGGGGCGGCGGTGATCTTGTGGTGCTGTTCGATCATTGCCAGCACTTCGGCTTTCCACTCGGACCTGTCTATTTCATCCAGGTGGTTTTCAGCCAGGCGCAGCGATGGCGGTAGGTAGTCGAATGTCTTGGCGGTCCAGATGCCCAGGTCGTGGAAGGCGCCGGCTATGGCCAGTTTCTGCAACTGCTGGGCATCGGCATTGATGAGCAGGTTGCAGAAGTTGATGACCCGGTACACATGGTTGCGATAGCCGGTGAAGTCCTTGCCCAACTCTTGGCGATAGCGTTCCAGCAATTGATCCAGCGGTTCCAATCGTGTCAGCAGCATTGCTTTTCCCTTGCAGGACTGGCGCTGGGGCCGGTCATTGATATCCGGGCAGTGGCTCATTGGGTTGCAGAGGTGCTGGCGCGTGCTCTTTCAACCATGGCCACGATGGTGGCGCAGAGTTCTTCCTGGGCTTGTGCGGGGGTGATTTCTCCCAGCGCCGACGCGTGGGAAACCGCTTCGGCCGCACCCAGCATGGCGTGCAGCCCGGCCCTTGCGATCACGGCTCCGGCGGCGAAGGGTTCCAGAGCATGACGGCATTTCTCTAGGAATATTGCCTGGTAGTCGCGCTTGATGATCTCAAGCTCCGGCGAACTGGCCAGGGCGGCAATCACCCCGGGGATTTCGCGGCCCTGCAACAACACGCAGTCGACGTAGGACGTGGCAATGACCGCTGCGCGGGCGGCAAGGGTCGGTTCGCTGGTTTGCAGGGCCTGTTCCATCAGCAGCGTCTGGCGCTGGTCGAAGTCCTGATACAGCGCCGCCAGGAGCACCGCTCGAGTGCCGAAATGGTCGTAGACCACCGGCTTGGTGACGCCGGCCTGTTCCGCCAGATATCCCAGGGTGAGCGCCTCGGTGCCGTGCTCACGGACAATCTGCCAGGCTACGGCCATCAGTTGTTGCAGGCGTTGCTCCCGCGACAGGCGCCGTCGCGGCGATGAAGTGGAATCGGTTTTCTGACTGCTTGACATGGATATATACCAAAAGTAACTTATCGGCAGTAACTTACTAAAAGTATATAAAGCTCAATCCCCCAGCGCAATCCGTCCGCAGGAGTACTCGCCATGCATGCACTTATTGTTGTCGCTCATCATGATCCCAAGTCTCTCACCCATAGCCTCGCGGCGCAGATTGCCGAGGGGGTGGGGCGCGGTTCCGGGCATTCATTCGAGATTGCCGATCTCTGGGCTGAAGGGTTCGAACCACGCTTCGGTGCTGCCGATATTGCTGTGCATCGTACCCAGGTGCTTCCTCCTGCCGATGTGCTCGCCGAACAGGCACGGATCGACCGCGCCGATGCTCTGGTGCTGGTCTACCCGGTTTATTGGTGGTCCATGCCGGCGCTGCTCAAGGGCTGGATTGATCGCGTGTTCTCCAATGGCTGGGCCTTCGATTTTCGCGCGGACGCCAAGCTGGAGAAGAAGCTAGGGCGTCTGAGCGTGCACCTGATAGGCGTTGCCGGGGCCGACGTTGGCACTTATGAGCGACATGGTTATCTCGGCGCGATGCAGACCCAGATCGACCATGGAATCTTCGACTACTGCGGCGCCAGGGTGCTGACCTCGCAACTGATGTTTGACTCGGAGAGCGGCGATGTGGCGCCTTGCCTGGAGCGGGCACGAGCGCTAGGGCAGGCACTGTTCAGTACCACCGCAGTCGTCGAGTCGGCGTGAGAAGGGGGCTGGAACCGTTTTCAACGCAGCATCACCGAGTATCAAGGCTTTTCGTACAAAGCCTAGCCCCAGCAACACCAGGCAAAGGTGGACAGGCACAGCATCAGGGGCAGGGCGTCGAGAAAGTCATTCATACCCACACATTCCATTCAGGCAAGTGCCGGCAATTTAAGGTGAGCAACGTTGTCTGTCTGTTGCGATTCTGTGAATTTTCAGCGCATTTTCGTTTAACGGTGGACGGGCTTTCGCACTGCGGTGATGGGCAATTCAGGCGCATCATCTTGGCGCCTAAAAAGGTGCGAGAAGGCGTGACATGAAACTCAAATACTCAAAAAAAGTGTGGATATTTAATGACTTAGGTGATTTTATTTGTGTTTTTTCTTCAAAATATCTTGTTACAGAATGTACTGTTCCGTTACTATAGTTCCGCGTTCACCTACCACGGTTTATGCATTTTTAGCCCCAAGTGTCCATCAGCTACTTGGGCTTTTTTTTGCCTGAAATTTGTCTCCGCCGCCTTTCTCGACGCACCCTTCCTACGCAAGCTTCAGAAGCCGGCCCGGCATCGCGGGCGACAATCCCGCAATTCAGTACTCCAGGATGTGCAGTCCTTCTTCCGTCTGTGGAAGCTCGAAGTAACGGCAGATCAGCTCGAATTGTTCCTTGCTGGTACTAAAGGGGTGATCTCCCAGGCTGTTACGTTCCCGCAGTCTTGTCAGGCAGACATCCTCATCGACATTCAACAGGTGCAGTCGATGCTCGACCTGTGCTTGATCTGCCAAGGCTCGCAACCAGGCGCGTTGGGCCAAGGTATTGGCGGGGAAGTCCAGCACGACATTGTTGCCACCACGCAACAGACTGATCAGCAAAGGCTCCAGCGCGTTTTTCAGGCGCTGGGCATGCAGCGCATAGTCAGCAACTGAATGAATAAGGCCCGGATACAACTGCGCCAGCCATTGGTCCTCACAGATCAACACGCTGCCGGGAGCCTGGGCCAGTCGCTTGGCCAGTGTGGATTTACCCGAGGCGATCTTGCCGCACAGCAGGTGTAGAACAGCAGGGGATGAGTGGCTCATGCTTGTCTCCTGGGGGGGGGGTGCGCTTCAGAAGACGGGTGATAAAACCCGCCTCTGAGGCGGGTTGATTAGGGGTTGAACGACCGCTAGCCCACCTTGCTGGTGCAGGCGGTCATAATCGCGGCGGGGCGGGACTGAAGATTCAGGTTCATAGGCTTGAAACTTACACAACTGACGGAAAAAAGCACAGCGCAGAATAACGCTGGAGAAGCAGGTAGGCCCAGGCGATCAGAGCGTGGCCTGGCGCAGAAACTGCGCAGTAGAACTGAGAGGTAGTTAGCATTTGTTGTGTGTTTTTTCGATACAAAGGATCAGGTGCTGACCTATTCTGAATGGGAAAAATCCACAAAATTCCACACAGGCGATAAGCCATGCTCTCCACCAGCGAGCTTTGTCACATCTTGGAGTCCGGCTTTCTCCCGCTTTCCTGCGTCTGCAGCATGCATCCCAGCGGCTCCCTGACGATCAAGATCTACGATGCCGATTCAGGCCGGGTGGATTTATTGTTAACCGGAGTCTCGACTGCCGAACTCACCAGTGTGCGCGACATCTCCAACCTGATCGGCGAGTTGCGGACTGAGCTCCGGGCAGGGCGCAGAGGCTTTGCCGGTGGTTTTACCAACTACGCTGGTTAACATCCCCCGGTTGTCATTGGTGACAGTTGAACATGTCATTCTGAACGCATAGTTTTGTGGCGTTCGCCCGGTATCTATGACTCTTTACCGGTTCATGGATGGCGAGGTCATGTGTACTGGGCGAACTCCGCTGGCTATCGATGTGCTTATTTCCAGCCCAGAGCCTGTAGTATCCCATTGCAGCGTCAGTATCTGGTCAATGAACCGGGACGCGGCATGCCATGACTTTTGACTCTTCGATCTGTCCTTGCGGATTGACTCGATATCAAGGAAGACCTCCATGAACATAGGCAATACGCCTCCCGCCAATTACACCTACGCACAACTGTCAAAGGTGCTGGAAAACAACCGCACAGTGACCCAGGTCAAGGGCCCCGAGGCGCCAGTGGAACAGGCGTTTTCGACTCACCTGGAAACCGAGTTGGCCGCCCCCCAGGACGACCCGCTTAAACTCAAACTATCGTTGAATTTTCTGGCTGAAGCTTGAGACCTGCCAAGGGCCCGCTTCGCGCTGAACGCATTGCATGGTTTGACTGGCGCCCCTCTCGAATGAGCCTATGGCTGGTGATAAGTCTTTATAAATCAGTTGGTTGGATAAATTCTCCGTGTTAGTCTTGGCGCCGCTTAACAAGTCGACGCGATGTTTGATGACCCTATCCAGGATGATCAGACCGCCGCTGTAGGCTGCTGATTTACTGTGTTTTTTTACACAGAGCTCAGAGTGAAGGGAGAGGTTTTTTTGCCTGCTTCGACCTTGCTTCACAAGGACTGGATGTATATATTCCACACCCTGCTTTAAGCACTGGCCGGCCTGATGCCGATTGACTGTTCCAGTGCCGCGTGATCGCGCTACCGCCCGAATGGCGAAACTGGTAGACGCATGGGACTTAAAATCCCCCGCTCGTAAGGGCGTGCCGGTTCGATTCCGGCTTCGGGCACCATATATATCAAGGGGTTAGGCTTCTTTCATTGCTCCTTAGACAGAAAGCAAATTGCCGCAATCCTACAATGTTGCCGCAATCTACTTTGTTGGCGAGACCTTCTTACCTATCCGATTGCGAATGTAGTGCTCGGTCATGACGACAGTTGTGTGCCCAAGCTGGTCGCGTGCCTGCAGAATATCTCCGCTAGCTTCGAACTTGTCCGTGCCTGCTTTTGCGCGCAGATCCCTCATCTGAAAATCAGCCTTTTTAACCCCGGCCGCCTCTCGAGCAAGGTCGAATCTTCTTCGTAGCATGGCCACCGTCAATGGTGTGCCATCTTCCAAAACGATCAGCCGCGTCGAGCGGAATTGGTGGGAGTCCTTCCTCGCCATTATTCGATCAAGAACAATCTTCAGTTCGCCAGTGATTTCGATGCGGCGCTTTGCTTTGATCTTTCCTTGCTGAACAGCTAAGCGGCCATCGCGAATATCGCGTTTATCCATTTTCAATGTGTCGGCAATGCGCTGACCGGTCAGATAGAAGAGGTCCATTGCGTCCTGGAGCTCGACATCAGCTTTTTCGTAAACCCTCTGGAATAGTTCGTCTTCAGCGTAGTTGTCTTGCCCCGTCTCCTTGTTACCCTTGATCCCTGTGCAGGGGTTGGCGAGAGCTGTATAGCCCTTGTTACGGGCATAGTTCCAGATCGCACTAAATAGAGCCTTCTCCCGATTGGCGCGTACAGGCGCCGATTCACGCCTGGTCAGATACTGCCTAATGTGTATCGGCTCGATGTTATCGAGTGGGCCTGGTGGATCATCGAAGAAGGCGAGAAGGTTTTTCATCTCTCTGAGGTTATCCTTTTGGGTGTTTACGCCCTTTGTCGGAACAAACTCCACTAGATATTTTTCCGCCACATATCGAAAGGTAATGACCTTTGCTACGGCCGCTGCTGAAGTCCGATCTCGCTCGAGGCGTGCGTACCCCATGATTGCAACCCCGTAGTCCTTTCCCAGGTAAATCTCTTTGCGCGGCTTGCCACCCAGGTCGTAAGTGAAATACACCAACTTGCCGCGCTTCCTTGTTTTACGACTCAGCTGGCTTGGGCCGTGACGGTTTTGTTGAACTTAGGTAACTTGGCATTTTCCCTTCACGGATGACGGACTCATGCCAAGAACGAATCGTATTGCAAAAAATGCCCTGAGCATCTCGCTGCTGGGCCTACTAGTCACTAGCACATTGGCATTGGCAAAAACTCAAAAGGTGACCGATCTGCTAAGCAGTGGCTATGAGATCAAAGCCGCCTACCAGTCGCCAGCAAGAGTCGGCACGGTTCACTTTCTAATCTTGCAAAAAGGCTCGTCTGCGTTCCAATGTATGAGCTACGGCTCCGAATTAAGGCCGAAATTCTTCGACTATTCCAACACCTACTCTTGCGCAGAAGTTCAGGATCTGATTCCCGTCCAGCCTAACCTTGGGCAATGAACCAAAAGTGCATTTACGGTTATGGGTAACGCTGGATTTGGTCTAGGCCGCGCAGGTTCGGCAACGTCATTCATGGCCTTGGCCCCGTGTAGATCAGGTAGAGCATGTAGAGGGCGGGGAGGATCATGGCTGCACCCTCCGAAACTCGACGACCCAGACCCAGGGGTTGGCGTCCCAGTCGCCGCCGGTGGACTCCCACAGTGCCCGGAAGGCCATCGGGTACCAGTCCCTGTAGTTGGGCGACACGTCGTCGCTGGCCAGTTCAGGCGGGCACTCCAGGCCTTCGGCGCGAATGTCCGACCGACTGATCACCTGTAGCCGCTCGACGCGGACGTCGGTGGTCTCCAGCAGGATGCGGCTGTAACGCCGGTGCAGGCGGATGCTTGGCACGGATCGCTCGGGCAGCAGACCGTCATAGCTTGGGCCTGTCTGAGCATCCTCATCATCGAACAGCGAGCACAGATAAACCGTTTCGCCATGCTTTCCGCCGGCGGCGAAATAGTGACCGTATTCGCAGTCATAGCCGAGGCTCTCGCGCACCCACAGCCGGTCACCGGGCTGGCCGTAGGCGCAATCGGCAATGATCTGAGCTTTGGCATTTGGGTAAAGCCAGTGGCCGCCGCGCTTGTTTTTGAACGTCAGCATTGGACCGATTATGTCGACCTCGCGCACTTCAGGCTGCGGCTTCACAGTGCAGCGCGTAACCGTCCTCCGGCCTTCCAGGATGGCGGGCACCATCGGCGCCGAGAACAGGATCGGCCGTTCTTTTATTTCAGGCATGACTTCGTCCTTGGTCGCTATAGCGGCTGACTTGAATGTGGGGGAGGGGTTACTGCTGGGGAGGGTTGGGCAGGCGGATAGGGCGGTGTGCGCAACCGTGCCATCTTCAATGAAATCGGGCTCATCGCCGCACCAAAGGATATTCAGCGGTTCTCCGCTCACTGTGTCCCAGTTCCCACTCTCAAAGTGGTAATGCTCCCGGTCGGCGTAGAATTTCAGGGCCTTGCGCAGAGCCTCGACCTCCTTCTCCAGCCGCTTCGCTTCATCGAACCATGAACGCCGTGACAGTTCGCGGTCGTTGTCGCTGAAGGTCAGAGCGCCTATCTGCTCGTCCTTGGTGTTCAGGTCGAACTGAAGGGCAGCTACTCGCTGCTCCAGGTGTTGGGTTTCTGTGGGCATGGGGCGTCCTATCCGAGGCTTGCCCGGGTGGTGTTGTGGGGGGACGGAAGGCCGGAACCAACTAATTGCGCATACGGACTTGCGTTTTTGAGATCAGAGATACCCTTACAAGTACGAGCGGTTTTTACCGGTTAGCTTAACGAGGGGCTCTATGGTGATTATTCGAATCTTTGAAGATTTGCTTAGCGGCTACATCGCTTCCGGTAAATGGGATGAGAAAGCTCATCAGAAAGCTGCAGCAGCTGCCGATGAAATGCTCAAAGAGCATGATCGTCGCGTAAGGCGAGCGGGCAGTTAAGTTTTCCTCGTAGCGACATAAGCCCAGCCATCGTGCTGGGCTTTTTCACATCTGGAGCCACCATGGCCTTCTACGACGAAATGGCCGTGATGGCTCTGGAGATGATCACAGAGTTCGGCCAAACCGTGATCATCAGCGACATCAAGCCCTGTGAGTACGATCCTGATACAGACTCGGCCGGCCCTGACACATGATATTGCCGCTCGACTCCACCTTGTCTGTGCCAGCCTTGGCGCGCAAATCACGCATCTGGAAGTCGGGTTTTTCAACTCCTGCGGCCTCTCTGGTCATATCAAACCGCCTGCGTAACATCGCCGCCGTCATCGGGGTGCCATCTTTTGCCACGATCAGCCGCGTCGAGCGGAGCTGGTGGGATTTCTTCCTTGCCATTATTCGATCAAGAACAATCTTCAGCTCGTCAGTGATTTCAACATGGCGTTTAGCCCTGGTCTTTCCTTGCTGAACAGTCTGACGGCCACGCACGACACCTTCAAAGTGGAGCATTCCCTTGAGCTGACGCTTGCTGAAGTCACGTAGCGCCGCACCAGCGCGGTATATGCTCATTGTTACTCCAGACACGTCCATCGGAAGCGACCGAGCCGGCCACGGTCTAGATGCTCGCGGCTTCTGGGGATTGCTGCATCACGACTTTTTTCAGAAATGACTTCGTCCTTGGCCGCTATACCGTCTATGCAGTGGAGAAGGGAGGGAGGTATCGTGTCCTTGGGCAAACAGCAGCTGCGAGTTGGTTGTTATAACTTCGTCACTCAATATTAAGGATTGATCTTGTGCCGAACTCAGTGATTATCAAGAGGAAGGTATTGTTCGGCGACTGTGATCCGGAGGGGATTGTCTATACACCTAGGTTTTCGTACTTTGTGGTTGAGGCCGTTCATGATGCACTTACAGTTTGGCTGTCCGGTCCCGGATTAAGAACGCTGCTAGGTTTTAATTTACTGCCTCCAGCAAGGGCCTTCTCGCTAGAGTTTCTTCATCCGGTCACTTGGGATGACGAGCTTTCAATTAAGGTAAGTGTTTCCAGTGTTGGGCTTCACTCGTTCACATTTTTAGTGGAGGGCAGTTTGACGCCAGATGTTATGGCATTTACTTCTAGCCTTACACACGTTTGCGTCTCACCGATTACCAGAGAAGTTATTGAGGTTCCTTTGCAACTGCGGGCGTTACTCCAGCCATGAGCGTTATAGTTGATTGGACGAGACAGAGTGGGCGTGGCGCGTGCGGGCTTAACCTTTTTTCAGCCCACCCAGTTTCCTGGCGTGCAGCACGTCACCACTGAATTGCGTGCTGCTGATGACGTCGGCCAGTTCTAGAGGGGATTGTTCATTAGCCTTTCTGGACGATCGTTGCACGCAAGAGCGTCTCGAAGGAGAATGGCGGGCTTCTAATCACCGTCATTAGGATCAGTTCTGTTAAATCAACGAGCTGACATCAGGCTAGTGGTCGGGCATGTCAAGCGAAATACCGTTTGGTCTGAAGTTTACTTCTCGGGGGGTAAGCACCTTACTAACGAATAATCTCGGTCTAGATGTTCTCGAGAGAGTTGAGTGTTGTAGAGGTATGACCGGGGTTTTCCTTCGATTCAGATCTTGTTTGTCCAATAAGGCCACATAAAAAATGAAAGAAAAAGTATTGCTCATCGTTTCGCTAGGGGTTATGTCGTTGATTCAAGCATCCCTATCCTTCGCGGATAATGCCAATGGAAAAAATCTCTATCTACAGCGATGCGCTATGTGTCACGGAGCAGATATCAAGGGGACGGGGCCATTGGCAAATAAAAGCAATCCGCCCACGCCTGATCTAACGACATCCGCATTTAAAAAGCGCCTAAATGATTATCCAGGCGTTATTGTTTCATCAGTAATACTGCGACCCAATGGCGACTTGATTCCAAGAACTTTACGGGAGAATGGTGTAAAGCTATCGCCATTCTCTTGGCGGGTTAATGATTTTCGCGATTTAAATCAATATATGAGTGGTGTGATTTTAAAAAGCCGATGATTTTTAGAGGAGGCGCGGGTACAGAGATCTAAGGGGGCGCGGCATCCTTCATTGCCAGTGACTGATCATGTACAAGTGCATGAGATACTCGGGTGTGCAAGGCTCACAGATCTATGGTGAGTGCTCTGCTGGAGTCAAGGGCTCACGAGCAACCGAGATTGGTTTGCGAGAAGTCCAGGTTCGCGGTGAGCTTGAAATAGACAGGAAGTGTATTGGTGGTGCATAGCTGAATGCTCCTGTATGTGAAATGCAAAGCCCGGCCAAATGCCGGGCTTTTGTATTAATCAAAGCGACTCGGCTTCTCTATTTTATAGAGCAGGTACTCTTGAGTGCGATCAGTGAGTTGTCTGATGGCGCGATGGGAGAGGCGCCCGCCGATTTTTTCCATGGCGCGTTGAGAGCGAACGTTCTGGCTGTCAACGTGAAACCAAACAGTGTCCACCCATTGAAATGCATGGGTCAGCATTAAATGTTTCAACTCTCTATTGGTTTCGCTTCCCCAACGATCACGAGCCAGGAAGGTGTACCCGATCGTCACTTCTCGTTTCTTCTCATCGAATTCGTAATAGCGAGACGAGCCGATCACTTGGTTATGGCAGCGATCGATAACGATAAGCGCGCCTTTTGAAGCAAGTGCCTCGTTAAACCAATGGTGAAAAACGGACTCCTGATAGCGCGTTGGACAAGGTCTTAGCCTATCCGATAGGAATGATGACTTCGGATCCGCTTCGCCTCTGGCGCGACAATACACCGCACTGGCGCAACCGACGTGACTGGTCTTTTCTGTTTCGGGTCCTTTGGCGTGCTCGCGGACCGATCTGGCGGTAGGTGCGTGAGGGACGGGTGTTTGAGCCTTCAGCGGGCAATGGCCTGGCTACAGGGGCGAACACGAATAGTTATCATTGTTTCGATCAAGGAGATCACATTGAAAAGGAAAATGTTGGCGGCTTCGCTGCTGTTGTGGATGTTCTCACTGACGGCGCAGGCGGATTGCGCGGTACTGGGGCCTGGGGAAGATCCCTGTGCGGGACCGGTTCTAGGGCCTACGGTTTGCGAATGTCCCTGATATTGGCTTGTGCCCTCGACAGGGGGGCATGGATTGCTCGTCTACTGACCAGGAGGTTACAAATGAAGAAAGTCATGTTGGCTGTACTGCTGCTTTGTGGTTTTTCCCTGACTGCCCAGGCCGCGTGCCCGGTATTTGGCCCATCCAAGGACCCGTGCAGTGGCCCGGTGTTTGGTCCGTCTACCTGTGAATGCCCTTAGGCAGGTCATCTGGCAGGTCCGGTTGAATCCGGACCTGCTTTCTGAAGCTGGTACTGTCCACTCCCGAGCAGGCTTTTAAGCGGCTCCCTTAGAACCCGCCCTGAGCGGGTTCTTTATTGCCTTGAGAAAACATCGGCAGGCGCTCCAACCGAGCGCGGTAGACGGTATGTGGTGTTGACTGCACTTAAACGGAGAGTTTCTGATTAAATGAGGCTGATTTTTTCAGGAGGTTCTTTTGTTATGGAAAATGTGTTCCGGCAGCCATTGTTCGTAGTTGGCATGACCTTGCTTGCTGTAGGGATGGGAACCTCGAACCCCGGTTTTTGGATACCCGGGAGCGTCTTTATGATTATCGGTTGGTCGCAACGGCAGAAGGATTGAGGTGGCTGCTGTGTGAGTGCGTTGACAGTTACGCGCTAGTCAGAGCTCATCAGGTAGTTGTATCGGCTAAATCGGTCCTGCTTTTCACTGAACCTCATTCACGGAGCAAAACATGAGTGCTATCAACCGCGCGGTCCTGGACGACCTTGCACCGCAAGGCGTGCTGCGGGCCGCGATTAACTTTGGCAACCCAGTCCTGGCGCAAAAAGGTAGCGATGGTTCGCCACAAGGTGTGTCGGTCGCTTTGGCAGAAGCTCTGGCTGAAGAGCTTGGCGTAAGTTTGCAGTGCGCCACTTTCGATGCCGCCGGCAAGGTCTTTGCGGCGCTGGAGGCGGGCGTCTGGGATGTCGCTTTTCTGGCTATCGAGCCGGTGCGTGAGGAGCAGATCGCCTTCAGCGAGCCATACGTCATCATTGAGGGCACCTATCTGGTGGCGAAGGATTCACCTTTCCAGGCGGTCGAGGATCTCGACCAGCCAGGCCTGCGGTTGGCGGTGGGCAAAGGCGCGGCCTATGACCTGTTTCTGTCTCGTACGTTGAAACATGCTCAGCTTGAACGGGCGGAAACCTCGGCAGGCGCGGTCGATCTTTATCTTTACCAGCATCTGGATGCGGCGGCCGGCGTGCGCCAACCCCTGGAACAGATGGCGGCCAACACTCCGGGTTATCGTGTACTGGAGGGTGCGTTTACGGCTATTCGTCAGGCCATGGCAGTGCCGCGGCAGCGGGAAGCAGGCGCGACCTATGTCAGGGACTTCATCAAGCGCAAGAAGGCCGAGGGATTCGTCAAGGCCGCACTGGCCCGGAGCGGGCAGGCCGATGTGACTGTCGCGCCTCTTCAATAGCGGCGTATTGGTCATATCAGGTCCATGTCGACGGCAGGTGCGTTTCCCTTGCAGGACCTGTGGGGGAGGGGAGTGACTGTTGGAGACGTCCTCCCAATCAGGATTTCAAGAGCGTTCAACCTTCTTCGCAACTCAGGGCTTTTTGCGTGAAGGCAGCAGCATGCCAACCTGCTGTTGATAAGCCAGGTACTGCTTGCCAAAGACTCTGGCCATGTCTTTCTCTTCGAGATGGGTTCCCACGAATATGTAAGCGGAGCAGGTCAGTGCGAACACGAGGTGTCCGATAGTCATCTCAGGCGTTGCCCAGAAGGCTATGAGAAAACCCAGATACATGGGGTGGCGAACAACTTTGTAGAGACAGGGCGCAATGAAGTTCAGGGGCTCGGGCTGAGTTTTGTAGAAACCACGGAAAGCCTGTTTCAAACCAAACAACTCCAAATGACTGATCAGAAACGTCGTCAGTAATGCGAGTCCCCATCCCGCCCAGTACAAGCCGTTCAACAACGCCCTGAGCACCTCGGACTGAGCGCTCCATACCTTGGCCGGGATGGGTTGCCACAGGATGAACAAGAGGATCAGCATCAGGCTGCTGCATAGAACATAAGTCGCTCGCTCTATGGGGGCGGGAATGAGCCTGGTTATTTTTTTCTTGAAGCCTTCGCGGGCCATGACGCTGTGCTGGACGGCGAACAGGGTGATAAGGGCGATATCTATAACTGTTGCAACCAGCCCATGGCGATATACCCCTGAGTCAATGTTTTTTGGTACCAACAACGAACCGAGAAAACCAATCAAGTAGAGGAAGGTCAGGAGAAAAATCACGTAGCTGCAGAGGCTGTAGAGCAGATAAAGCAGGTTTTTGGCAGTGTTTCCGGTTGTTTTTTTCAATTTGTAGTCCGCGTTCATGAACGATTCCTTTCGGTCATGGCGGAGACTGCAAGCTTGCGCCCAGAGTGGAAACTCAATTAATCGACGCTTAAACCTAGCACTGATTGTCGCTTGCTGTTCCTTGGCTGTTTCAGCGTTGTCCCGGATCCGGCTGCACTAGATGCCGCCAGGGAAATACTTGCCGGGCAAAATGCTTTACGTAGCCGCCGCCAGTGGCTTGGATCACCATGAACTGCAATGCAGGGCGCAGGTGTTGCAGGCTCTCGAGCTGTTCCAGGCTCAGGCAGGTGTTGCGCAGGCGCAGCACGCTCAAAGGGTCGCAGGCAGCACTGGCGAATAGTTGTTCATAGTCGGCGAAGGAGGTGACGGACTGTTCTTCGCGCTGATCCGCCCAGTTGTTCTGCAGCGCGCTGGATTCGGTGAAGTCCAGGTTGCTCAGCCGCGGCAGATTGTCCGAGCCGGCCAGGTTGGCAATGAAGTGCTGGGTGTCCCAATGGCCGCCAATGCGCAGGTGGGTAAGGTGCGGCAGATGGACCTGGAAGAAGCTCGAGCCGGGGGCATTGGGCAGGGTCAATTCGCTCAGATGCGGCGCCTTGGCGACAAAGCGGGCGATTTCTCCTGCTTCCTCCATCAGCATGCCGGCTTTCTGGATCAGCGAGGCATTGTGATCCTGGGGCTCGCTGGGGCGAACCGACAGCGACCTGAGAATGGGAAAGTTCACGTCGCTGTCCAACAAGGGCGTGAACTCCCATTCGCGGGTGCCGTTTGCCCCCTGGTCCGGGCCGGAAAAGGCCAGGGAACTGAGGGTGTCGGCCACTGCCTGGTCGGCGAGGCATTCCAGGGTCCAGGCAAAGGGCTCATCCCACAGCTCGCCATGAAACTCCAGATGCAGGCCACCACGTATCGGTGCCAGGGCCAGGTAGTTGTAGTCACTGACCCACAGCGGCCCCGTCAGGTCTTCTGGGTGGTCGTCGCGCTCGGTTGCCTGGTCCCGGGTGAAGTCATGGATGCGTTGCTGTAGGGCCAGCAAACGCTGGTAGCCCGGCGAAGACAGAGGGGTGGACATGGTTGGAATCCGCTGCTGGGTGGGGCCGGGCTGAGCCGCTGGCGAGGGGCGTCGATGATAAGTCCTGGCGCCTGCCTGAGTCTTGGTCTGGCAGAGTGCCTTACACATTTTTTCAACAAATTAGCCATGCCCCCGGTTGCACAGGGAACGCTAGGATTGCCCTTTCATGCACAGGTCTTGTGGGCCTTTCGGAGCGTTACCCCATGCAACAAGGACCATTGCCTCATTCATCCACTGGACTGTTAGTCAGGGAGATCACCTTGGTGGATGTCGAGCGGTTGCAGGCGTTCTTCGTTGAGAATCCGGACTACTTCCACATTGTTCACGGCTGTGCACCGCAGCCGGACGAAGCCCGCGATGAAATCGATGACCGCTTGCCAGAGGGCTGGTCCTTCACTCGCAAGTGGAAGATCGGTTACTTCGACGGGACAGGTGCCCTGGTGGCCATGGTCAGTATCGTCAGCGATCTGCTGGCGCCCGGGGTCTGGCACATGGGTCTGTTCATGGTGGCCAGTTCGCTGCGGGGCCGGGGCATTGCCCGGCAGTTGCATCGCGAGCTTGAAGATTGGGCGGCCGAGCAGGGCGCGCGCTGGCTGCGCCTGAGCGTGGTGTTCGCGAACGTGCGGGCCGAGGGCTTCTGGAGAGCCTGTGGCTATGTTGAGGCTCGTACCCGCGATGGGATCGAGCTAGGCCAGTTACTGCACCGGGTGCGCATCATGGCCGCTGTCCTGGAACGGTTCGCAGCGCAGGGTGAAGCCTCTCGGGCATGAACTAAAATCGCTGTCACCAGTCCCATGGGGCATCTTTGACCAATCGGGGGAAATACCGTGAAAACTCGTCTCGCAACGCTCTGCGCCGCAGCTCTGGCTTCGGCCCTGCCGATTTTGACCGAGGCTGCCCAGGCGCAGGCGCCCGCCCCTGAGCCGACCTATCAGAGCCAAGTGGCGCGCTATCAGTGCGAGGGTAATGTCCGCATCGATGCGGCCTATCTGAATATCGACAATGGCACCTCGTTTGCCACGCTCTACTACAAGGACCAATTGATTCCTATGCACATTGCTCGCTCGGCTTCCGGCGCGCTGTATGTGGCAGACGACGAACAGAACAGCTTTCGCTGGCACACCAAGGGCAAGCTGGGCGTGTTGTCGTTCCTGGAGGCAGATCACACCGCCAAGGAGCAGCAACTGCTCAAGGACTGCCAGGAGATCGATCCGCAGTAACAGCTCCCTCGCAGAGGGGCTTGAGGCAAAAAAAGCCCGCGCGAGCGCGCGGGCGAACTGTAGTTGCTTGAATGAGCGAAGCAACTATACACAGACGGAGTTAGCGTCTGGGTGAAAGAAGTTTCATCTTGCTCAGGGTGTGTTTTGTCGGCAAAAACGAGCCGTTGCCGGATCTGTTCTAACCTGAAATGGCGAGTTAAAAATCCCTTCAGGAAGAGAGGTGGGCATGGCAACACAACAGCAACGCCCTTATGAGCAGGAGCGCAGTGACGAGGCGGCGCAGTACCAGGTCGAACACAAGGAGCCGCCACCGCAAACCTGGAAACACCCGGACGATGGCAAGAGCCTGTCGGAACTGGACGAAGAACGTCCCTTGAAGCCCTGATCCCAAGCCCCGCTCCAGAGCGGGGCTGTTGTGTGTGGCGACGCCATTGTTGCCCATGACCGACCCTCTCCGTCGCTCTGATACCATCGCCAGCCTTAATGTCCCGGGAACTCGGGACGGAATGTCTGTTCAAGGGAGAAATACATGATTGTCACCACCACCGCCCATATCGAAGGTCGGGAAATTGCCGCGTATCTGGACATCGTCAGTGCTGAATCCGTCCAGGGTATCAACGTGGTCCGCGATCTCTTTGCCGGCATGCGCGACTTCTTTGGTGGTCGCTCTCAGACCTTGGAGCGCGCCTTGAAGGAGGCGCGGATCCAGGCCACCAGTGAAATCAAGGAGCGGGCCCGTCAGTTCAACGCCGACGCAGTGGTCGGCGTGGATTTCGAGATCAGCATGCCTTCAGGGCGTGGCGGCATGGTGGTGGTGTTTGCCACCGGGACCGCCGTCAAGCTCAAGTAACGTTCTGCCCGACTTCCTCCCGCACTCCTTGTACTCAAGCACCCACTGGGGTGCAGAGTTCCACCAGGGTGCCATCCGGACAACGCACGTAGGACACCGTCTGCCCCCAGGGTTTGCTGCTGGGGGCCGCAAGTTCCTGGGCGCCCTGTTCCAGGGCTCGGGCATGGGCCGCATGGACGTCGTCGGTCACCAGTCCCAGTTCCATGCCCAGGGGGTGCGGCGAGGAATGGGCGGCGACGTGGCTGGCCTTGAAGTTCAGTTCTGCCAGGTCGTGATCGGCGAAGGCCAGGGTGGTGCTACCGGTTTCCAGTTCGCCATAGGTGCCGGACTCATGGAGAAACCGCCGCTTGAAGCCGAAGGCCTGCTCAAAGAAGGCCAGGGAATCTTCGACCTTGGGCACATAGATGATGGTGTAGCCGAACTGCATGGCGTGACGCTCCTTGTCTATGGATAAGAGGACGTGAACCTAGCATGGGCACGCGCCTGTCCGCGGTTTTTTGCGGTAAGGCACTGTGTTATTGGCGACGCTCCAGTAACTCCCAGCCCCGTGGGGACCATTGCAGCTCATGGGTCGGTGCCAGGGCCTGGAGGAAGTCCTGATCGTGGGACGCCACTACCAGTGCCCCGGGGTAGTCCCGCAGGGCTTGTTCAAAGGCCTGTACCGATTCCAGGTCCAGGTGATTGGTTGGCTCGTCGAGCAGCAGCAAGCGCGCCGGGCTGCCCCCCCACAATGCCAGCGCCAACGCCGCTTTCAGTCGCTCTCCGCCGCTCAACAGGGCGCAGGGTTGCTGCACCCGCCGAGCATCCAGTTGCAGGCGTGCCAGGCAGGTGCGCAAGGCACTTTCCTCCAGTGGTGTAGCGGCCTTGGCCAGTTGCTCCAGCAATGAGGTGCCGGGGGCCAGTTGCAGCAGGTGCTGGTCCAGGTAGGCGCTGTTCACCGTCACCCGGCAGTCGCCGCTCAGGGGTTGCAATTGACCGGCGAGCATCTTCAGCAATGTGGATTTACCACAACCGTTGGGGCCGACCAGGGCAATGCGCGCCGGTCCGCTGACGTTGCAGGTGAGACAGGACGCCGGCGACCGGCGGTCCAGCCAGGGCAATTGCGCCTGCTGCAGGTTGAGCACTGGCTGGCCTGCCTGCAGGGTGGTATCGGGCAGGGTCAGCAGGGTCGGTTGTTGCGCGGCAACCCGGGCATAGGCACTGCGTACTTGCTCATCAAGGGCGCTCTTGTGCCCCTGATGGCTGTGACGCACCTGACCCATGATGTCCCGGGCGGCGCCCAGTATCTTGGCTCGCTCGAAGCTGGAGATGTTGGCGGTCTTGGCGTATTTACGCGATGTAGCGGCGTGGCGCTGGATGGTGTCGTGCTCGCGTTGCAGACGCTTGTGTTCACGGCTGCGCTGGGTGCGGGCGTGTTCCAGTGCCGCCTGGGCGGCATCGTCATGGGCCTGACGCTGAGCCTGGTACAGCGCGTAGTTGCCGCCGTAGACCTGGGCTCCCTGGGGACTGAGCTCAACGATGCGTTGTACCTGCATCAGCAGCTGGCGGTCATGGCTGACCAGGATCAAGCCGCCGCGCCAGTGGCGCAGTTGCTCCATCAGCCAGCGGCGTCCGGCACGGTCCAGGTGGTTGCTGGGCTCGTCGAGCAACAGCAGCTCGGCGTCGCTGAGCAGAGCACCGACCAGCACCACTCGGGCCAGTTGCCCGCCGCTCAGGCTCGCTGCCGGATGATCCGGTTCCAGGTGTTGCAAGCCGGCCTCATCCAGAGCCTGGCGCAGGCGCTCGGCCAGGTCCCAGCGGTCATCCACCCGCAGCAGGTCCTCCGGGTCGGCGTTACCGGCTGCCAGGCGCTGCAGGGCCCGCAGGGTTTCAGCGACGCCTGCGACCTGGGCCACCGTCTGCTGCGGAGCAGGCAGCGGGTCCTGGGGGACATAGGCGAGGCTGGCGGCGCAATTGAGGCTGCCGGAAGAGGGCTGCAGTTCTCCGGCGATCAGGCGCAGCAACAGGGATTTACCCATGCCATTACGCCCGACTATGGCCGTGGGCAGGCGATCGAAGCTGAGGGTCAGGGCATCGAGCAAGGTTTCGCCATTGGCGAATTGATAGGTCAGCTGGTTCAGTGAGACCAGCGCAGGCAGCCGGGTGACGTGAGTCATCAGCACCTCCGGAAAATGTGTTAGCAGGCCAATGAGCACTTGCAGGGCTCATTGCGAAGACATTTTGGGAAGGCTTAGTTGTTCACGTCGGCAATCGTCCAGGGACGGGAAAGAAGGTGCGTAGCCTAACCGCGGAATTATCTGGCTGACAAGCCCGCTGATTCGCCGACGGGAACTTTCATATGGATTGCGCCGTTTGCTCCAGGTCCCGCAGAAGGCTCCTCAGCCCTGGAGTGAGACTGGGAATTATCAATGTGAAAGTTTTTTTATTCTTTGTTGTTATTGTTTTGATTGCAGTTTTTTGATCTTTGGGTTGTTCGGGTTTTGTTGGGTTGACTAAGTTTGAAGTGCGAACTTTAATTCAGATGGTGGATCTCCGGAATTTATTGTTCGAGGTAACTGACATGCAAAACAACGTTACTAATAATTGTGAAGAATGCTCATCCAGTAGTAGACGTACGGTGTTGAAAACAGCGCTGGGTTTGACTGCTGTCAGTATTGTCGCAGGGGCGGGGCTGGGTATATCAAGTTTTTCCTATGCCGCGTCCTTGAGCAAGGAAGAGCGCGATAACATGACGCCGGATCAAGTCATTGCCGGTATGAAGGAGGGCAACCTGCGCTTTCGCAACGGAAAAATGGATCAACACGACTATCTGGCACAGAAAAGAGCCAGTGCGAGTGGGCAGTTTCCGGCGGCGGTGATCCTCAGTTGCATTGATTCACGGGCGCCGGCGGAGATCATTCTGGATGCCGGGATTGGCGATACCTTCAATGCCCGTATCGCCGGGAATGTCGCCAACAGTGACCTGATCGGCAGTCTGGAGTTCGCCTGTGCGGCCGCCGGGGCCAAAGTTATTCTGGTGATGGGGCATACCGCATGTGGCGCCATCAAAGGTGCTATCGACAATGTCGAATTGGGTAACCTGACCGGGCTGCTGAACAAGATCAAACCGGCCATCGGTGCAACTAAGTACGCTGGAGAACGCAGCAGTAAGAACGATGAGTTTGTGGATGCAGTGGCCAAGACCAACGTGCAGAACACCATCAATGAAATTCGCCAGGAAAGTTCCATACTGAGCCAGTTGGAAAAAGAAGGGAAAATAAAAATAGTCGGTGCCATGTATCACTTGAACGGCGGAGTGGTTGAATTTACTACCTGAACTATTTCCCTCTAAAACAGTGCTGTCATTTGTCGTAGTTGCTCGATGGATCGAGATTCCCGGGCAACTACGATGAAGTAATCGAACTCGTTCTAGTGTCATGACCTCTTTTTTATACCCAGGCGCGTTTCAACGTGAAGTTCAGGCGATCGCTGCCGGTTCGGCGCGCATGCCAGAGGGCTGGCTTGCCCGGTGTCACGCCAGTACTGCCACCGCCTTGATCTGCGCCCAGAGTTGTTGGCCGGGGTGCAGGTCGAGTTGATCCCGGGAGTAGCGGGTGATGCGGGCCAGCAGCGGGGTGCCGGCCGCGTCCAGGCGTACCAGGACGTGGGCGGCGTTATCTGCGGGAATCTCGTCGCTGACGGTCACCGGCAGGCGATTGAGAATGCTGCTGTGTTCGCTGGCCTGCAGGCTCAGGCTGACGTCCCGGGCCTGGACCTTGAAACGCAGGGACTTGCCCAGCGCCAGAGGCTGGTGGGCCACGCGCACCTGTAATTGACTGTCGGGCAGTTGCAAGGTCAGCAGTTGGTAGGTCGCGTCATAGTCGCTGACCCGGCCTTCCACTACGACCCCGGCGTCATCCCCCAGAGCCAGGGGCAGATCCAGTCGTGCCAGGGTTTGCCCGATGGGACCGCTGGCCAGGGCGCGGCCGTCGCTGAGCAGGACGATATGGTCGGCCAGCCGCGCCACTTCATCCTGGGAGTGGCTGACGTACAGCACCGGGATATCCAGCTCGTCGTGCAGCCGTTCCAGATAGGGCAGGATTTCACCTTTGCGTTTCGAGTCCAGGGCCGCCAGGGGTTCGTCCATCAGCAGCAGCCGTGGGCTGGTGAGCAGGGCTCGAGCGATGCCGATGCGCTGGCGTTCGCCGCCCGAGAGGTTCTGCGGGTGGCGCTGGAGCAGGTGGCCGATGCCCAGCAACTCGGTGGCCTGGGCCATGTCCACCCGGCGCTGCTGCCGGGGGATGCGGCGCAGGCCGAACTCCAGGTTGGCCTGGACCGACAGGTGGGGAAACAGGCTGGCCTCCTGGAATACATAACCCAAGGAGCGCTTGTGGGGCGGGACGAACAGCTTGCGCTGGCTGTCCTGCCAGATTTCATCGTTGACCTGGATCCGCCCGCGTCCGGCCTTTTCCAGGCCGGCAATGCAGCGCAGGCAAGTGGTCTTGCCCGAGCCCGAATGGCCATAGAGCGCGGTGACGCCGCGCCCCGGCAGTTGCAGGTCGAGGTCCAGGGCAAAGTCGTGGTAGTCCAGGTTCAGCTTGACGTGAATGCTCATCGACTCAGCTCCAGCCAGCACGTGTCTTGCGGCTGGAGTACAGCGCCAGCAGCACCAGGAACGAGAACACCAGCATGGCTCCGGCCAGCCAGTGGGCCTGGGCGTATTCCATGGCCTCGACGTGATCGTAGATCTGCACCGAGACCACCCGGGTCTTGTCAGGGATGTTGCCGCCGATCATCAGCACCACGCCGAACTCGCCGACGGTGTGGGCAAAGCCGAGAATCGAGGCGGTGATGAAGCCCGGCCGCGCCAGGGGCACGATCACCGAGAAAAAAGTGTCCCAGGGATTGGCGCGCAGGGTGGCGGCCACTTCCAGAGGGCGGCTGCCAATGGCAGAAAAGGCGTTTTGCAGCGGTTGCACCACAAAGGGCATGGAATAGATCACCGAGCCCAGCACCAGGCCGCTGAAACTGAAGGTCAGGGTGCCCAGCCCCAGGGACTGGGTGAACTGGCCGAAGAAGCCGTTGGGCCCGAGGGCCAGCAGCAGATAGAAACCTATCACCGTAGGTGGCAATACCAGGGGCAGTGCCACCACGGCGCCGATCGGCCCGCGCAACCAGGAGCGGGTGCGCGACAGCCACAACGCAATCGGAGTACCGATGACCAGCAGGATGAGGGTCGTCAGGGACGCCAGTTTAAGGGTCAGCCAGATGGCGGAAAAATCGGCACTCGAAAGGCTCATTTACAGTTGATAACCGTAGGATTTGATGACGGCGGCGGCTTTGGGCCCCTTGAGGTAGTCAACCAGCGCCTTGGCGGCCGGGTTGTCCTTGCCCTTGTTGAGGATCACCGCATCCTGCTTGATTGGATCATGCATCTGGGCCGGGACTATCCAGGCTGAGCCGCTGGTGACTTTGCCGTTTTTATAGATCTGCGACAAGGCGACAAAACCCAGTTCGGCGTTGCCGGTGGAGACGAACTGATAGGCCTGGGTGATGTTCTGGCCCTCGACGATCTTGGCCTTGACCTTGTCGGTCAGGCCCAGCTTGGCCAGCACCTGGGTCGCGGCCAGGCCGTAAGGTGCCGCCTTGGGGTTGGCAATGGACAGGTGCTGGTACTGATTGTCCTTGAGTACCTGGCCTTGGCTATCGACGTAGCCGTCCTTGGCCGACCACAGGGCCAGGGTGCCGATGGCGTAGGTGAAGCGCGAGCCCTTGACGATGTCGCCCTCGCTTTCGAGTTTCTGCGGGGTGCTGTCGTCGGCAGAGAGGAAGACCTCGAAAGGCGCGCCGTTCTTGATCTGGGCGTAGAACTGCCCGGTGGCACCGTAGGCGGCCACCAGCTTGTGGCCCGTGTCTTTTTCGAAGTCGGCGGCGATGGCCTGGATCGGTGCGGTGAAGTTGGCAGCGACCGCCACCTGGACTTCAGCGGCCTGGGCCGAGCCGAAGGCGAAGAGGGCGAGCAGGCTAGCGAGGCAAGTCGGGGCAAAACCTGAAGCACGAAGGTTCATCGAACAGCTCCATTGGAGAGAAGGGCGCGTTGGGCAGCGAATGCTCGGAGGGAATCTGCACCCGGGGCAGCGAGTGTCGCTGTATAGCGAAATATATAGCGAATTCTCGATCAGCGGAACTGTGCCGCAGGCCTCGCTGGCAAAGGGCTGCAACCGGCACATTAACCGGTGCGGCAACCAGCACCGCGACCGTGGTCGCGGCGCCGGCCGGTCAGCGCCGCTTGAGTTGCGCCAGGGCCTGTTCGGCCAGACGCAGGGTCAGCTCGTAGGCCGGCAGCTCCACGCCCAGGCGCAGGGCCTGGCCGGACCAGAGATTGGCGAAGTCGGCATCGTCCTTGGCCTTCAGCGGCAGCAAGGCTCCGCCAGCGCGGGGAAACGCTGGCGCCAGGGAACTGATGGGGCCGATTTCGCGCATCACCCGGTTGACGATGCCTCTAGCGGGGCGGCCGGTGAACAGGTTGGTCAGTGCGGTCTGGCTTTCCTTGGCGGTACGCAGGGCCCGGTGATGGGCGGCGCTGATGTTGGCTTCTGGAGTGAACAGGTAGGCAGTGCCCAGCTGGACCGCCGAGGCGCCCAGAGCCAGGGCCGCGACAATGCCCCGGGCGTCGCCGATGCCACCGGCGGCGATTACCGGTACCTTCAGTGCATCGACGATCTGCGGCACCAAGGCCATGGTGCCCACCTGGGTGTTGAGGTCGTCGCTGAGGAAGATTGCCCGGTGGCCACCGGCTTCGTAGCCCATGGCAATCACCGCGTCGCAGCCACGCGCTTCGAGCCATAGGGCTTCGTCCACGGTGCTGGCCGAAGAGAGCACCCTGGCCCCGGTGGCCTTGACCCGGGCCAGCAGCGCCGGCTCCGGCAATCCGAAGTGAAAACTCACCACCTCGGGCCGCAGCTCTTCCACCAACTGGCAACCCGCTTCGTCGAAGGGCGCCCGATTGCTGACCGGCGTCGGTGCATCGAAGTCGGCGCCCAGTTCGCGGTAGTAGGGTTGCAGGGCGTTCTTCCAGCGGCTCTCCTGTTCGCTGTCCACGGCCTGTACCTGATGGCAGAAGAAGTTCAGGTTCAGCGGCTGCCGAGTGGCCGAGCGAATGACCTGCACTTCCTGGCGGATCTGTTCCGGGGTGAGCATGGCGCATGGCAACGAGCCCAGACCGCCGGCCCGGGCCACGGCAATCACCATGGCTGAGTCGTTGGCGCCCGCCATGGGGGCTTGAATGATGGGCAGGTCGATGCCCAGCAGATCGAGGAGGCGACTATCGGTCCATTGGCTCATGTGCATGATTCTCCGGCGGCAGGATTGGACGAGGCAGCCGGTGGTTTTTAGCAGGAGAGGGGCGTCCTCGGCCAGCTGACTTTTCCCTGGGGCGCTCAAGATCGGGCATTTGCCACGGACTTTGAGGTCTATACCAGCGCCGATTCGCTGGCGATCTACATCGGGATTCAGGCCTCGGACAGCGTTTCGCGTTCCAGCAACTGACGCTTGCGCTCCACGCCCCAGCGGTAGCCGGAAAGATTGCCGTCGCTACGCACCACCCGGTGGCAGGGGATCGCCACCGCCAGGGTGTTGGCCGCGCAGGCCTGGGCCACTGCGCGCATGGCCTTGGGGGCACCGATGCGCTGGGCGATCTCGGCGTAGCTGGCGGTGCTGCCGACGGGAATGCTTTGCAGGGCCTGCCACACTCGTTCCTGGAAGGCGGTGCCGCGCAGGTCCAGGGGCAGGTCCAGGCCGATGGCCGGGGCCTCGACAAAGCCCACGACCTGGGCGACCAGGCGTTCGAAATCTGCGTCGGCACCGATCAGGTTGGCGCGGGGAAACTTGTCCTGCAGTTCCTCCACCAACGGGGTGGGGTCGTCCCCGAGGAGGATGGCGCAGACGCCCCGGTGACTCTGGGCCACCAGGATCGCGCCCAGGGAGCACTGGCCCACGGCGAAGCGGATATCGGTGTTGGGCCCGCCGGCGCGGTAGTCACTGGGTTTCATGCCCAGCAACTGATCTGCAGCTTCATAGAAACGGCTGTTGGAGTTGAAGCCGGCGTCGTACAGGGCGGTGGTCACCGTGTGCCCGCTTTGCAGGTGGCTGCGGACTTTGCGCGAGCGTTGCGCATTGGCGTAGCCCCGCGGTGTAAGTCCGGTGGCGGCCTTGAATACCCGGTGAAAGTGGTAGCTGCTGACGCCCGCATGCTGCGCCAGTTGCTCCAGGCTGGGGGCCGACTCGGCGGCCTCGATCTGCCGACAAGCCGCGGCCACCAGAGCCGCATGGTGCGCGGCCACCTGGGTCTGGTCGCTGGCCTGACGCTTGCTCGGACGATAACCCGCCGCCTCGGCCTCTTGGGCGCTGTCGAAGAACTCGACGTTTTCCGCCTTTGGCAGGCGCGACAGGCTGCTGGGGCGGCAGTACACCCCGGTGGTCCGGACGGCATAGACGAACGTCGCATCGGCGCGGGCGTCGCGTTTGAGCACGGCTTGCCAGCGTGGGTCCTGTTCAATCTGTTGTTTGCGTGTCAGGGCATTCATGGTCGGTGCTCGGCGCGGAGTGGCGGCCAGATTAACGGCCCGGTGCCTGATCGGCACTCCGGGGCTTGCGGTTGAACTCTGCCTCGGAACCGGCACGGCGAAAGGTCAGGTTGATCCGTTGCTGGCCGAGCAGGGGATGGCTGCCGTCCTTGAGGGGCAGCACCCCGTGATAGCGCAGGCGATCGACGCCGCCCCAGACCACCACATCGCCGTGCAGCAATGGCACCCGCTGGCTTTTGTCTTTGCGCTGCTGGCCGCCGAAAAGGAACATTGCCGGCAGACCCAGGGACAAGGAGACGATGGGGGCGCTGAAGTCGCGTTCGTTCTTGTCCTGGTGCAGGGACATCTTCGCGCCGGGCCGGTAGCAGTTGATCAGGCACGAGTCGGGGTTGAAGCCTTTGAAACCGGCGGTTTCGGCTGCCGTCTGTGCCAATTGGTGGAACACCTCGGGCATTGCCGGCCAGGGACGCAGGCTTTGCGGATCAATGGGGCTGTAGCGATAGCCGTTGCTGTCGCTGGTCCAGCCCAACTGACCGCAACTGCTCAAGCCGACGGACATGGTAAAGCCGCCGGGTGTGATCATGTGGCGAAACGGCGCCGCGGCCAGCACTTCCTCAAGTTGTGGCAGTAGCCCTTCGATCCACGGCAGGGCGAAGCCGCGCAGGACGCGTGACTGGGGGCCAAGCACCTCGATGCGTGCTGGCTGTTGCAGATCGCTTTCATCGAAAAGCCCGAGGCTGCCGGGCGGCTCATGGCTACAAGGCATCGTGAAAAATCACTCCAAGGGTGTGGCGCTGGCCGCTGTGCACGCGACTGACACCATGGCGCAGGGTGACTCGATAGTACCCGCGGGAACCTTTTACCGGCCGATGATGCACGGCGAATATCACCCCATCACCTTGCTTCAGACCAATGACCTGTGGCCGTGACTGCATACGCGGACGCTGCTCGGTGAGTACCAGTTCGCCGCCGGTGAACTCCGTTCCAGGCTGGGACAGGAGGAAGGCCGCTTGCAAGGGAAATACGTGCTCGCCATACAGATCCTGATGCAGGCAGTTGTAGTCCTCGGGGCCGTACTGCAGCAACAGCGCAGTGGGGCGCTGCTGTCCCGCGCTCTGGCAACGCTGGATGAATGCCGAATGTTCTGCCGGGTAGCGGATGTCGATATTCAGGCTCTGGTTCCAACGATTGGCCTGGTCCACCAGATACGGATACAGCTGCTGGCGCAACTCGGCAACCGGCTCCGGCAAGGGGTAACGGAAGTACTGGTACTGGCCACGGCCGAATCCATGGCGGGCCATTATCACTTTCGAGCGAAACAGCGCAGGGTGTTTGTACAGGTCCCTGAGGGACTGGCATTGGCCGGCAGTCAGCAGGCCTTCGAGGCGGGCGCAGCCGTCCTCGTCGAGGGCCTGCTCAATACGGGCCCAGTCCAGTTGTTGCAGGCGATCCTGGAGCGAGGAAACAGGCATGGCGGGAGTGTCCTGGGTGCAAGAGATTTCCTCCAGTCTGGGGCTCAGGCACCCCATGCACACTCCGCTGCTTGCGCTTGAATCGGTCTTGGGCAAAGACGGTCTACAAGGCCTTGCTGACACTGACGTCGCTGATGACGTCGTCGGACTGGCCATGCAGGGCTTCCAGGGCGGCCCGGGCCTCTTCCTGGGTACCGTTTTCAAGCTGGGCAAATTCGAAGCGGCGCTCACCATTGAGCTTGTATTTGATGACGTATTTGGTGGTCTGAGGCACGGGGTTACCTGTTGTCGCGAGGAGGTTGGGGCTTAGCGCAGTTTCGAGCTGGAGCGACGAATGATGCGGATCGAGTGAGTCAGGTTCGGCTTGCGGGTCACGCTGATGGGGCGCCGGTTGACGGTGTCGATGGTGATGTTCCAGAAGCCGGTGCTGGGGGCGGTGATCTTGGCGGGGAACTTGTCGAAGGCTCCGCCGTGATAGGTGTGACGACCGCCATTCTTGAAGCTGCGGAAGTTGGCGTCGCTCATCAGGCGAATGTTGCAGACCTGGGAGCATTCGATGACGACGATATCGTCTTCGTTCAGGTGCTCGCGCTGGTGGATGAATTTCATGGGCGCCTCCAGAAGGGCTATATCTACAAAAACAAAACGTTGGCGTGGGCGATGGCGCAGTTTATCAGGCCCAAAGGGTTATTATTCGGCCCCGGCCTCGGGCTTTGACAATTTAAAACAGTTATTTGGATTTTTATCGGCGATAAAGCCGTGCCTCTGGAGAAAAGCAGCGCCTGTGCTGTCGGATGGATTTTTATTGGAGATTTTATATGAAGCGCTGGGTGTGGGTTCTGGCCATGGCCATCAGCGGTTGTGCCTCCGTCTCGGATATCAACCAGACGCCGCCGACCCTGAGTGTCATCTCTGGCAAGAAGCCCCAGGAGTACGCCAATTGCCTGTCCGGGAAGCTTTCCGGCAGCCGTGGCGCACTGCAGGTTGAGCCGCGCAAGGAAGGTTACCGGGTGATCGTCCCGCAGAGCCTGTCGGCGGCTCCGGCGGCGGTGTTCTACATCGATGAGCGTTCCGGCGGCAGCAGCATCAAGCTGCACGAGCAAATGTCCAACAACCCCCTGCGGCCACAGGATGTGCGCAAGGCGGGGGAGGCCTGCATCTCCGGCTGACCCCAAGCCCAGGGCCGCGCCAGGGCCCGAAACGGCTCTCGTGAGCAGCATCAGATACCCGCACCAATTTCGCATTGTCGCTATGGATCGATTGCCCTACTATTTGTGTGCTTATGCCCGCTGGGTCTAAGCATATAACTAGAATAATGGAGTCCATATGATCCCACTGGATCGAATGCTATTGAGTGGCCTGATGCTACTGATTGCACAATCTGCCCACGCCGTGGATGGGCAGAAAGTCTTCACCCAAGGCGGCACCCAGCCAGGGGCAACAGCTTGTCTGGCCTGTCATGGAGCGGACGCGATGGGCCTGGCCCCCGCCGGGTTCCCGCGTCTTGCCGGCTTGCCGGCGGGCTATCTGGCCAAGCAGTTGCATGACTTTCGCAGCGGTGCACGCAGCAGTCCGGTCATGCAGCCTCTGGCCAAGGCGTTGAGCGAAGACGAAATCACCGCGGTGACCGGTACCCTCGCGGCCATGCCCGGGCCGAAAACCCAAGCGATCGGCCGTAGCCAGGCCGCCAGCGGTGTCGGTGAACGCCTGGCCTTGCGGGGCGCCTGGGAGCGGCAGGTTCCCGAATGCGTCAGTTGTCACGGGCCTGGCGGTGTCGGTGTCGGTGTGGCTTTTCCGCCCCTGGCCGGGCAACCGGCCGGCTACCTGGTGGCGCAACTCAATGCCTGGCGCGATGGCAGTCGGCACAACGACCCTAATGACCTGATGGGGCATGTCGCCAAGTCCTTGAGTGCCGAAGAAGTCACCGCAGTGGCGGACTACTTTGCCAGCTTGCAACCTCAGGAGGCGCGGCCATGAAACTATTGATTGCCGGGCCGTTGATGGCATTGCTTGCCGTTCAAGTTCAGGCCGCCTCCATTGCCATGGAGGATCAGTCGCAGATACCTGCGCCAAGTGCTTCCGCTCATACCCAGTACTTCCAGCCGCCGGCCGAGAGCGAGTTACCGGACAATGCCTACGGCAAGCTGGTGCGCGAAGGTCATGCCTTGTTTGTCGACACCAAGCGCCTGGCGCCGCAGTACGTGGGCAACGGGCTCAACTGCAGCAACTGTCACCTTGACCAGGGCCGCCTGGCCAACTCCGCGCCGCTTTGGGGCGCCTATCCGATGTATCCCGCCTACCGCAAGAAGAACGACAAGGTGAACACCTTTGCCGAACGCTTGCAGGGCTGCTTCCAGTTCAGCATGAATGGTGGCAAGCCGCCGGCGGCGGACAGTCCGGAGATTACTGCGCTGTCGGTCTATGCGTACTGGCTGGCGAGCAAGGCGCCCCTGGGCGTGGAGCTGCCTGGAAGGGGGTATCCGGATGTGGCCCAGCCTGCCAAGGGCTATGACCTGAAGCAGGGCGCGGCGGTGTATCAGGCGCAATGCGCGGTCTGCCATGGTGAGCAAGGTCAGGGCCAGAAGGCTGGTGCGGACTATGTGATGCCGCCGCTCTGGGGCAAGGATTCCTACAACTGGGGCGCGGGGATGCATCGGATCAATACGGCGGCATCCTTTATCAAGCACAACATGCCCTTGGGCAAGGGCGGCAGCCTGAGCGACCAGCAGGCCTGGGATGTGGCGGCCTTCGTCAACAGCCACGAGCGGCCCCAGGACCCGCGTCTGGTGGAGGGCTCCATCGAGAAGACCCGAATCAAGTTTCACGCCAATGACGGGGTAAATTTGTACGGTCAGACAGTAGAGGGCGTGCTGATAGGCCAGGGCATCCGATAAACTATCCCCTATCGTCAACGATGCCGCCCGGGTTCAAGCCTTGGCGGCATCGTCTTTTTGGGAGAAAGCATGAAGCGGGAACACGTCAGGGAAAAGCATGCAGAGGGCTTGATCTCTGCCACTCATGTGATTCAGAACCCGGCCAACTCCGGGGAATGGATTGTGTTTTTCAAGAAGAGTGCCGGACGCAGCTACTTTCTGGTGGATGAGAGCGACGAGGTGGAATCCTTTTCCCGTCTTGACGATCTGATCGAAACCATTCGCGGCCTGGGCATCAAGTTTGCCGAGATTCACATGTAGTGGGGTGTTTGCCCGCTACTTGCAGACGACTACCACGCTGCGGCTTTTGTAGTTGCCAACGTCGACTCCCAGGGTCTTGTCGCTTTCCTTGGGGGCGGGTGTGCCTTCGGTGCTGACGATCTGATAGCCCGTGCCGGCGCAGGACGCTTCGGCTTTTTCATAGCAGCTGGCCCAGGAGCCGGCTTCCCCGGAGCAGTCGATGCTCAGGCCTTGTTCGCCATTGGTCAGATAGGTGTTGGAAGCCGTGGCGCATCCGGTCAGAGCCAGTACAGCGGTGACTGCGAGAAGTCTGTTCATGGGGGGATTTCGTCGTCTGGGATGGGGATGTATTGAGAGGCGGGTATCGATGTGGCGATGCTATAGCTAATGGCCATTTCGGTACAGCGCATCACCTTAGTCCGCAGGCATTGCCGAAAAGTGCCGCATCTGGATATGGCAGCTCTTGTGTCGGGAATCCAAGGGTTATTTCGCCGTCGTCGACGGTGCCATCAGTGTCGCGTGGACAATGCAATTGTCTGTGCCTTTGCGGGCTCGCATGGGAAGCATCTCGATCTGGCTGATCAAGGCTCCAGGCGGCGGTTTACAAGCCCTGTGAGGTGATGAAGGTTTACGCCGTGCGCTATCTGGAGGATGCTGCGGAACTATCTGGCGCTTTATTTCTCTATGATGGCAGCGGTTAGCCAGCGCGGGGCATTGTAAGGTGCACGCGGCCTGATTAGACTGCGCCGAAACTCGTACGCACAGCCTTTTTAAGGACTCATATGATCAAGAAATGCTTGTTCCCAGCAGCCGGTTACGGTACTCGCTTCCTGCCAGCGACTAAAGCCATGCCTAAAGAAATGCTGCCGGTGGTGAACAAGCCACTGATCCAGTACGGCGTTGAAGAAGCGCTGGATGCTGGACTGACTGAAATCTCCATCGTGACCGGCCGTGGCAAACGCGCCCTCGAAGACCACTTCGACATCAGTTACGAGTTGGAAAACCAGATCAAGGGCACCGATAAGGAAAAGTACCTGGTTGGTATCCGCAAACTGCTGGATGAGTGCTCGTTCTCCTACACTCGCCAGACCGAAATGAAAGGCCTGGGCCACGCGATTCTGACCGGTCGCCCGCTGATCGGTGATGAACCCTTCGCCGTGGTACTGGCGGACGACCTGTGCGTCAACCTTGAAGGCGACGGCGTACTGACCCAGATGGTCAAGCTGTACAAGCAGTTCCGCTGCTCGATCGTGGCCATCCAGGAAGTCGACCCGCAGGAAACCAACAAGTACGGCGTGATCGCCGGCGAGATGATTCGCGACGACATCTATCGCGTTCACAGCATGGTCGAGAAGCCAAAGCCGGAAGACGCTCCGTCGAACCTGGCGATCATCGGTCGTTACATCCTGACGCCGGACATCTTCGATCTGATCGAGCAGACCGAGCCGGGCAAGGGGGGTGAAATCCAGATCACCGACGCCCTGATGAAGCAGGCGCAGAACGGTTGTGTAATGGCCTACAAGTTCAAGGGCACGCGTTTTGACTGCGGTGGCGCCGAGGGTTACATCGACGCGACCAACTTCTGCTTCGAGAACTTCTACAAGACCGGCAAGGCGTACTGATACTCGCCTCGCGGGGTTGTCGGAAAAAGCCACCTTCGGGTGGCTTTTTCATTGCCCGCCCTTATGTAAAGCCACGGCGCTGACCCGATCGCCATCTGCGGTTATGCTGTCAGTCTGCCTGGGAGAGTGAAATGGCCTACGATTTTGATCTTTATGTAATTGGTGCCGGTTCCGGCGGTGTACGTTGCGCACGCTTTGCTGCGGGTTTCGGGGCTAAAGTCGCGGTGGCCGAGAGCCGCTATCTGGGTGGTACCTGTGTCAACGTCGGCTGCGTGCCCAAAAAACTCCTGGTGTACGGAGCTCACTTCGCCGAAGACTTCGAGCAGGCCTCGGGTTTTGGCTGGTCACTGGGCGAGGCGAACTTTGATTGGGCGACCCTGATCGCCAATAAGGATCGCGAAATCAATCGCCTTAATGGCATCTACCGTAATCTGCTGGTCAACAGTGGCGTGACCCTGCACGAAGGCCATGCCAAGTTGATCGATCCTCATCAGGTGGAGGTCAATGGGCAGCGCTACAGTGCCAGGCACATCCTGATTGCCACAGGCGGCTGGCCGCAGATTCCGGATATTCCCGGCCGCGAGCATGCCATCAGTTCCAATGAGGCGTTTTTCCTCAAAGCTTTGCCAAAGCGTGTCCTGGTGGTGGGCGGTGGTTACATTGCGGTGGAGTTTGCCGGGATCTTCCACGGCCTGGGTGCCGATACCCAGTTGCTGTATCGCGGTGATCTGTTCCTGCGTGGCTTTGATGGCGCGGTGCGCAAGCACTTGCAGGAAGAACTGACCAAGCGCGGCCTGGGGCTGCAATTCAATGCGGATATCGAACGCATCGACAAGCAGGCCGATGGCAGTCTGGAGGTCACCCTCAAGGACGGTCGCAAGCTAGCAACAGATTGCGTGTTCTACGCCACTGGGCGTCGGCCGATGCTCGACAACCTGGGGCTGGAGAATACCGGTGTCAAACTCGATAAGCGCGGCTTTATCGAGGTCGACGACCAGTACCAGAGCAGCGAGCCGTCGATCCTGGCCATTGGCGATGTAATTGGTCGCGTGCAACTGACACCTGTGGCCCTGGCCGAAGGCATGGCTGTGGCTCGGCGTCTGTTCAAGCCGGAACAGTATCGCCCGGTGGATTATCGGATGATTCCGACGGCGGTCTTCAGCTTGCCGAATATCGGCACTGTTGGCTTGACCGAAGAGCAGGCGCGCGAGGCGGGGCACAAAGTGCAGATCTTCGAAAGCCGTTTCCGGCCGATGAAGCTGACTCTGACCGACTGCCAGGAGCGCACCCTGATGAAGCTGGTGGTGGATGCCGAGAGCGACAAGGTGCTGGGGTGCCACATGGTTGGACCTGACGCCGGGGAAATCGTCCAGGGCCTGGCGATTGCCCTGAAGGCGGGAGCCACCAAGCGCGACTTCGACGAAACCATCGGCGTGCATCCGACGGCTGCCGAAGAGTTCGTTACCCTGCGTACCCCTGTCGCGGACTGATCACGCGTCTGCAGGCGTGTCTGGCTGCGCCTTGGTTGCCGCAGCCAGGCGCAGCGCCTCAAGGCCGGCCTCGGCCTTGGCGGCGCGCAACTCCATCTCCTTGCTTAATCGAGCCTGTTTGTCGGCTCTTTCCTTGAGTGCCTGAATCTCCTCCGAGGCTACGCGCAAGCGTTCCTGGAGCAGGGTGACGGCGCTGTCCTGACGCGCCAGCTGCTCGCTGAGCAGTGCCTGCGATACGGTGCTCTTGCTCGCGGCGTCCTGGGCCAGCTTAAGCTCCTTGTGGGTGACTCGCTGCTCGCTGAGCAGACGTTCATTGTCACGATGCAGTTGGGTGATTTCGTCCTGGCGTACCAGTGCGCTCTGCTGAGCCTGGCGCAGCTCCATTTGCACCTGTTGGATCTGGCCTTCGTGGCGACGCTGTTCCTGTTCGCGTTGTTCCTTGCTGGCGGCGCGATAGTGCTCCAGGGCGTCCCGGGCATGCAGGTGCTTTTCTTCCAGGGAGCGGATCTGTTGCTCCTTGTCTTCCAGGCGCAGATGGCAATCCTTCAAGGCCTGATTGAGTTCGGCGTTGCGGGTCTGTTCGCTCTGCAGCATGGAGCGGGTGTCTTGCAGGGCGGCACTTTCCCCGGCCAGGGCGCTGGCCTGGATCTGTAGCTGCTGTTGCAGTTGCTCTTGGGTCTGCCGCGCTTGCTCCAATTGCTGCTCGAAGGCCTGCTTCTGTTGTTCGGAGTGGGCGAGGGCCTGTTCCAGAGGTTCCTGGGCCTGCTCCTGCAGGCGTTGAGCCAGTCGCCCCACCAGTTCGCTCAACTCTTCATCCAGTGGCATCGGGCCCGCATCTCGGCGGCTGGTGCCGTCATCCAGCTCCTTCAAGTAGCGGTGGATGGTGGTTTTCGAGCCGGTATTGCCCATTTCTATGCGTACTGCATCGATGCTGGGGTGTTCGCCGCGGGCAAGAATCGCCTGACGCGCTTTCTTCACCACCGCTTTGTTTATGCCTCCGCGAGCCATGGCTCCTCCAACGATTTGATACTGTGATACATGGTATGTAATTAGTGGTAATTGTACAGATGGATGAAGCTACTAGATAGAGAAAATATGACCTGGGATATTGTAGTATTACCCAGTGTCACGGGGCATGCGGCGCTTCTTTGTCTTTTATGGCCGTACATCTGCCGGGGTTGAATTGTCATGAGTGAACTGGATCGTTACCTGCAAGCCGCTACCCGCGATAACACCCGTCGCAGTTATCGGGCAGCGATCGAGCATTTCGAGGTGCAGTGGGGCGGGTTCCTGCCGACGACGGCGGAGAGCGTGGCCCGTTATCTCGCGGCCTACGCCGGGGAGTTGTCGATCAACACCCTGAAGTTGCGCCTTTCTGCCCTGGCTCAATGGCACAACAGCCAGGGCTTTGCCGATCCGACCAAGGCGCCCGTGGTACGCCAAGTGTTCAAGGGCATTCGTGCATTGCATCCAGTGCGTGAGAAACAAGCCGAGCCCTTGCAGTTACGACACCTGGAGCAGGTGATTGGCTGGCTTGACGAGGAGGGCGCAGCCGCTGCCGCCGAAGGTCGTCAGGCCGACCTGTTGCGAGCACGTCGCGACCGGGCGCTGATCCTGCTGGGGTTCTGGCGGGGTTTTCGCAGTGACGAACTGTGTCGCTTGCAGATCGAGCATGTGCAGGCTGTGGCCGGTTCCGGCATCAGCCTCTATCTGCCGCGCAGCAAGGGTGATCGCGACAACCTGGGGCGTACTTTTCACACGCCGGCGCTGCAGCGCTTATGCCCGGTGCAGGCCTATGTCGACTGGATCAACAGCGCCGCACTGGTGCGCGGTCCGGTGTTTCGCAGCATCGACCGCTGGGGTCACCTGAGCGAACAGGGGTTGCACGCCAATAGCGTGATTCCATTGCTGCGCCAGGCCCTGGAGCGCGCCGGCATTGATGCCGAGCATTACACCAGCCATTCGTTGCGCCGTGGTTTTGCCACCTGGGCCCATCGCAGCGGGTGGGACCTCAAGTCCCTGATGAGCTATGTGGGCTGGAAGGACCTGAAGTCCGCCATGCGCTACGTGGAGGCCAGCCCGTTCATGGGCATGGCGCTGATTGACCCGCAGCCGGTCCGTCGGTAGTCAAAGGTTTCTTCTATTAATACTGTCGGCTGATAGTCAAAGCCAATCGATAGCATCAGGTTTGCCAATGAGCCAAGCGGCAAGTCATTGGTTAGGATTCTCCCCATCAAGTTTTCACCCAATGTTTTCAACCACTGATGGAGAGTCAACGATGCCTATCATCAACAGCCAAGTTAAACCGTTCAAAGCTACCGCATTCAAAAACGGCGCATTCGTCGAAGTGTCGGACGCTGATCTGAAAGGCAAATGGTCTGTCGTGTTCTTCTACCCGGCTGACTTCACCTTCGTTTGCCCAACCGAGCTGGAAGACCTGGCCGACAACTACGCCGAATTCCAGAAGCTGGGCGTTGAGATCTACAGCGTTTCCACCGACACCCACTTTGCTCACGCTGCCTGGCACAACACTTCGCCAGCCATCGGCAAGATCCAGTACACCATGATCGGCGACCCGACCCTGGCCATCTCCCGCAACTTCGACGTGCTGATCGAAGAAGCCGGTCTGGCTGACCGCGGCACCTTCGTGATCAACCCGGAAGGCCAGATCAAGATCGTTGAAATCAACGATGGCGGCGTAGGCCGTGACGCTTCCGAGTTGCTGCGCAAGATCAAGGCCGCTCAGTACGTTGCCGCTCACCCAGGCGAAGTCTGCCCAGCCAAGTGGAAAGAAGGCGAGGCCACTCTGGCTCCGTCCCTGGACCTGGTTGGCAAGATCTAAGTCCATGCATTACCCAAGGGCGGTGATCCGCACTTAAGTCAGCTGCACCGCCCCCAAAACGCCCGGGCGAGATTCGCTCGGGCGTTTTTTTTTACCGAACCATCTCTTTATTCAGAACATGGAAATCGCCCGTATGTTGGACGCCAATCTTAAAGCTCAGTTGAAGTCATACCTGGAACGGGTCACCCAGCCGATCGAGATCGTCGCCTCCCTCGACGACGGTGCGAAATCCCAGGAAATGCTCGCGTTACTCAAAGACATTGTCAGTCTTTCCAACCAGATTACGTTGCTCGACAACGGTACCGATGGGCGCAAGCCGTCGTTCACGTTGAATCGCCCAGGAGGCGATATCAGCCTGCGTTTCGCCGGCATTCCCATGGGCCACGAATTCACTTCCCTGGTGCTGGCCCTGCTGCAAGTGGGCGGCCATCCGTCGAAAGCCAGTGCTGAAGTGATCGAGCAGATTCGCTCGCTCAAAGGCGAGTTCAACTTCGAAACCTACTTCTCGCTGTCCTGTCAGAACTGCCCGGACGTGGTCCAGGCCTTGAACCTGATGGCGGTGCTCAACCCGAACATCCGTCATGTGGCGATCGACGGCGCGCTGTTCCAGGCCGAAGTCGATGAGCGCAAGGTCATGGCGGTGCCCAGTGTCTACCTCAATGGCGTGAACTTCGGCCAGGGCCGCATGGGGCTGGAAGAGATCCTCGCTAAGCTCGACAGCGGTGCGGTAGAGAAGCAAGCGCAGAAGCTCAACGCCAAAGAGGCCTTTGATGTGCTGGTGGTCGGCGGCGGTCCAGCCGGTGCTTCGGCAGCCATCTACGCCGCTCGTAAAGGCATTCGTACCGGGGTCGCGGCCGAGCGCTTCGGCGGCCAGGTACTGGATACCATGGCCATTGAGAACTTTGTTTCGGTAAAAGAGACCGAAGGGCCAAAACTGGCCGCGGCACTGGAAGAGCACGTCAAGCAATACGACGTCGACATCATGAACCTGCAGCGAGCCAGTGCCCTGGTGCCGGCCAAGGAAGTGGGCGGCTTGCATGAGATTCAGTTTGAAAGCGGCGCGAGCCTGAAGGCCAAGTCGGTGATCCTGGCGACAGGTGCCCGCTGGCGTGAAATGGGTGTGCCGGGTGAGCAGGAGTACAAGGCCAAGGGCGTGTGTTTCTGCCCGCACTGCGATGGTCCGCTGTTCAAAGGCAAACGGGTGGCGGTGATTGGTGGCGGTAACTCCGGCGTCGAAGCGGCTATCGACCTGGCGGGTATCGTCAGCCACGTCACCTTGCTGGAGTTCGACAGCAAGCTGCGGGCCGACGCCGTGTTGCAGCGCAAGCTGTACAGCCTGCCCAACGTCAAGGTCATCACCAGTGCCCTGACCAGTGAAGTGAAGGGTGATGGGCAGAAGGTCACCGGCTTGGCCTACAAGGATCGCGATTCGGGTGAATTCCACACCGTGGACCTGGAAGGCATCTTTGTGCAGATCGGCCTGTTGCCCAACACCGACTGGCTCAAGGGCTCGGTAGAACTGTCGCCTCGTGGCGAGATCATCGTCGATGCCCGTGGCGAGACTTCGCTGCCTGGCGTATTTGCTGCCGGTGACGTGACCACAGTGCCCTACAAGCAGATCGTGATTGCAGTGGGCGAGGGTGCCAAGGCTTCCCTTAGTGCATTCGATCACTTGATCCGTACATCCGCACCGGCTTGATCGACCGTTGAAAAAACAAAACCCCATGAGCCTGGCTCATGGGGTTTTTTTATGGCTGCCTGGGTCGGCGCCGGTTTGCCAGTGAAGAGGCTGTTGGGCCTGGCGCAGTCCTTGCGGATGCGTTCGCTGGCAATCCAGTTCCTACGCAGGCCAGCTCTGCACCTGCATCGGGTTACAGCGGCGCTGGCTGGATGATCTCGACCCAGTAGCCATCCGGGTCCTTGATGAAGGCCAGGCTCTTCATGCGGCCGACATTCAGGCGCTTCTGGAAGTCGCAGCCCAGGGTCTCGAAACGTTCGCAGGCGGCGACAATATCCGGCACCGAGATGCAGATATGGCCGAAGCCACGCGGGTCGGTGTTGCCGTTGTGGTAGGCGAAGTCCGGATCGTTCTCGGTGCCGTGGTTGTGGGTCAGTTCGAGAATCCCGGGGATCGACTTCATCCATTCGGTACGGGCCGCAGCGTCGGCCGGAATCTGTGACTTGTCCACCAGTGCGAGGAAGTACAGGCTGAATTCGGCTTCGGGGAAATCACGTTTTTCCACCAGGGAAAAGCCCAGGACCCGAGTGTAGAAGTCCAGGGAGCGAGTGATGTCCTTGACCCGCAGCATGGTGTGGTTGAAGACGAAACGAGCAGTGGCTGCGTCCGGTTGGGCGGTCACGCCAGGGAAAGAGTTGAGTTCGTTGAGGCTCATGGGCCCTCCAGAAGAAAGTGCGGCAAAGGCTGCCCGCGAGGGCGGGGAAGTCCTTGTCTGGCAATGTTCGGACATCCTTGGAAGCGGGCAATGATACGCAACTGGACAGGATGGCGCCAAACCCAAAGCTCCTGATCTATTGCCCATTCCTGGCGCCGGGCTCAGACTTCAAGGCCAGTTTCTTTAGTGTGCCAATCCATGATCGAGTCGTTTAGAACCCAGGCTGTGGCCGTTTTGCTGTTGATGTTTGCGGGCGTTGTCCAGGCGCAACCGGAGGTGGCCTGGCCCGAGGGCTGGACTGTGGAGCCAGTGCCGGTCCAGGAGGCGGATCAGGCTGCCCAGGTTTCCCGGCAGCGGGCGGTGAAGAACGATGCCGCGGGCAATCCGCAACTGGTCATGGAGTTGACCATGACCCAGGTGGAACGTGGGCATGTAGTCAATCTTCAAGGGGTATTGCTAGAGATGCGCAAGTCAGTGCAGAAGGACTTTGCCCGCAGTGGATATCAGAGTGTCTGTAACAAGATTCATGCTGCGCAGTTGAGTCGTCTGGACGCTCTGGAGACCACTTGTACCATTACCCAGAATGGGCGACATGTGTTGTCGCAAACACTGGTGGCGGCACTGGATGAGGATAAGGCTTATGTACTTTCATACGCCGGTCAGGCGGCGGCTTATGCCGATAGTCAGGATCAGATACTGGCTGTACGAAATAGCCTCAAACTTTAAGGAAAAATCTGAAACAGTCGGTTTGCTTTTCGCGTGTAGCGAGTTCGTTTTCGAGAAAGGCATTAAGCGAGTAGTTGCTTTGGGGGCTGGCTTTATAGCAAGGCCTATCGCGGGATGGCTGATTGCCATCGGTTGGGCTGGGTCTTCCCTTAGATTCAAGTCGTAATAAGAATATTCTTATCAATGTAAAAGGCCCTGCATATGCAGGGCCTTTTTCAGGTGGCGGCTTTGTTCAAGCGCGCAGCCAGGAATCCACAGTGGCAGCACCGTACTGTTCTTTCCAGGCTTTCAGGCCGCGATGGTTGCCGCCCTTGGTTTCAATCAGTTCACCGGTGTGCGGGTTCTGATAGACCTTCACCACGCGTGCGCGGCGCTGTTTAGGGGCGTTGGCTTGTGGCAGGCCGCTTTTGCCCAGGTTGGGATCAAGGATTGCGATGATGTCACGCAAACTCTTGTCGTAGGATTTCATCAGGGCCTGAAGTTTCTCTTCGAACTCGATTTCCTTTTTGAGGCCGGCGTCGTTCTTCAGGGATTCAAGCTGCGCGAGCTGTTCTTGAAGTGCTTTTTCTGCAGCACGAAATTCAGCAAGTCTGGACAATATCTTCACTCCAATAGTCTATTTTGGCTGATACAAACCACAAACAAAGCTATAAGCCATAAGCCGGTTAAGGCTCGATTAAGTGGCCTACCTGTGAATCTTGTACAGGCGGGAAAAATTGTAGTAGTTAATGGCGCGAGAGTAAATCAGGTTGTTCTTGTTCAAGCCTGTATTTGCCAATTGAATCAAATTGGTGCGTATCCCGAGTTACCGTAGTCGAGCACTTAATGTTCTGACATGGCTATTTAATGGCGCGCCAGGGCCGCAACAAATTCTGCACTGGGCATGGGGCGCCCAAATAAATAACCCTGCAGGAAATCCACGCCTTGAGCCGCCAGGTAATCCCGCTGCTCGGCAGTTTCAATACCTTCGGCGACGATGCCCAGATCGAGTTTGGCCGAGAGTTGAATAATGCTGTCGAGTATATGCAGCGACAGTGCGTCGGCACCGATCATGGCGACAAAGCTTTGATCGATCTTCAAGTAATCGACATTGAACTGACGCAGATAACCCAGGCTGGAATGCCCGGTGCCGAAGTCGTCGATGGCGATCATTACCCCGAGTTCATGCAGAGCGGCAAACAGCTGCTGGGTGGTGGCCGTGGGCTCGATCAGTTCGCGTTCGGTCAACTCCAGCACCAGGATCACCTTGCCGGGAGGGAAGGCGGCGAGAAACTCCCGGCAGTCCTCCAGCAACTGCAAGTCATGGCAGTGACTGGCAGTGATGTTGATGCCGATATGAAAACCATCGGTGAAGCCGGCGGCGTGGGGAGCCAGCACCTGCATCGTCTGCTGCATCAGCGAACGGGTCATGGGCACGATCAGCCCCGAATGTTCGGCGAAAGGGATGAACAGGTCCGGACGCACGACTCCCTCTCGCGGATGTTGCCAGCGCATCAGCACTTCAATGCCGGCCCATTGCAGCGTGTCACCGCGCACCACCGGCTGAAAGTATGGAATGAACTCCCGGGCTTCCAGTGCCCGGCGCAATTCATGGCTGGGAGAGGCGGAGCGCTTCTGCAACCAGTGGGCCAGGACACCAGCGCCGGCACCGAGAAAGACCAGCAGGCTGAACAACGCCGGGTACTGGCTTTTCATGTATTTCCAGATGTCCCCCTCGGGAAATCCTGTACTGACGCTGTAGGGATAACGCGATGAACTCAGATGCTGGGGGGCCACTGCTGCCAGTGGCGGTGCGCCGTCGTGGACCCCGCCATCACTGGACAGCCAATGCTCGCCCACCTGCAGTCGCAAATGGGCGAAGCGGCTGATCAGGCGCAGGGCGTTGGTCAGGTGATAACCGTCGATGGTCGCCAGGGCCGAGCGCTCGCCCTCACTCAAGCGGTAGACCAGCAGCGCGGTGTTGGGGGTGACGGGATTGCCATTCATGAGCCAGAGCCGGCCGTCAACGTAATCCCGGGGATCGAGGGGCACCGGATAGCTGCCCAGCAATGAACTGCAATAGTTGTTGTTGCGCCACACCAGGTTGGTCGAGCGCACGAATGGTCGGCGAGTCACTTGGTCCCTCAGGGCCAGTTGCCGCACCTCGTCGCACTCCAGGCCTGCCTGGGGCAGCAGCGCCCTGGCGGCAATATCGGTGTTGTCCAGCATCAGGTCGAACTGGCGGATGGCTTCCTCGGCGGTTTCCAGGCTGCTGCGCACCAGCGCTCGTTCGGCCTGGGCGTAGAAAATGACGGCCCCCAGTCCGATGGGAAGCACAATCGCCAACACTGTCCAGAGTCTGCGGGTAGAACGCTTGAGCGGACCTTTGGCGGTCAGGGGCATGGATCGAACCTGTGGCGGAGGAGGGGCGGGCCAGCGTCTGGCTGCGGCAGCGGGGGCGGCAGCCTCCTGACGTTGTCTGGATCATCGCAGGATAGACGGCTTTGGATGACGATACAGACGTTGCGCATGCTGGATGAAGGCCAGTGTCGCCGGCGATGCCTGGCGCCGATCGAGCACGGCGATCCCCACTTGGCGCCGCACCGGCGGCGACAGGGGCTTGCTCCCATAGCGGGCGTCCGCAGCCGGGGGCAAGGACAGCTCGGCCAGAATGCTCAAGGCGTCACCCCGGGCCACGGTTTCCAGGGTGCTGAGCAGTTGCGAACTGCGGTAGCGGATGTTGGGGCTCAGGCCGGCGCCGATGAACAAGCGCGTAACCAGCTCGGCCGAGCCGGCTTCGGTCAGCACGAAGGGATCGTGACACAGCTGTTCGAGGCGGATCTCTTGCTCCCGGGCCAGGGCATGGCCTGCGGGAATCAGCGCCATCAACTGGTCCTCGATCAGGGCGAAGGTGTCGAAACGCTCCTCGGGCAACACCACGAAGCCCACGTCGACCCGTCGCTCCTCCAGCCATTGCAGCACCTGGCGATCCGGCCCCTCGTCGATATGCACCTCGATTCCCGGATGCTCGCGCCGGTACTCCTCGAGGATGGATGGCAACAGGCGCATGGAGGAGGTGGGGCCAAAGGAGCCGATGCGCAAGGTGCCGCGCTTCATGCCCCGAGCATCGGCGGCCTCCTGTTCCAAGGTCGCCGCCAGCCCCAGCATGGCCCGGGCCCGCAGCAACAGTTGGCCACCAATATCGGTGAGTTCGACCTGGGCCTGATGGCGGCGGAACAGTTCGACCCCCAGTTCCTGTTCCAGGGACTTGATGGCGTGGGACACGGCCGACTGGGTGATGCCCAGGCGCGTGGCGGCGCTGGTAAAACCCGCCAGTTCGGCCACCCGGGAGAAGATCTCCAATTGGGTCAGGGTCATGAGTAAAAGCTCATTTTACGATGATGAGCTATTAGACAAAGAATGATCTCACAGCACAAATCCACAGCCACCGAGCAGCATGAACATGAATGAAAGCGGTATTAGCGGCCCCCTGGCGGCCGATCACGGGGACCTGGCGGTCTATTGCAAACTGGCGGCAGTGACCATGATCTGGGGCGGCACCTTCGTCGCCGGGCGTTACCTGGCCGGTGGGCTTTCCCCCTGGCAGGCTGCCAGCCTGCGCTTCTTGCTCGCCAGCCTGGCCCTGCTTGGCTTCATGGCGGTGGCGCGCATTGCCCTGGCCCGACCCAGCCTCAAGCAGCTCGGCCAACTGGCGCTCCTGGGGTTCTTCGGCATCTTCTTCTACAACCTGTGCTTCTTCCTCGGCCTGCAACAGGTCAACGCCTCGCGGGCGTCCTTGATCGTGGCGCTCAATCCTGCGGTGATTGCCCTGGCGTCCTGGGCACTGTTCAAGGAACGCCTGAGCCGGCGCAAGTTGTTGGGCATCCTGTTGTGCCTGAGTGGCGCGGCCCTGGTGATCTGCAGTCGCGATCCTTCGGCCCTGGCTGCCGGGGCAGGGGGCTGGTATGGCGACCTGCTGATACTCGGCTGCGTCCTGGGTTGGGGGGTGTACTCGCTGTTTTCCAAAGGCCTCAATCAGCACCTTGGCCCGTTGCAGACCGTTACCTATTCGATCCTGATGGGAACCCTGATGCTGTGGGTTGCAACCCTGGCCCGCGGCGAGTTCGACCTGCATGCCATTGTCCGCCTGGACCTGAGCCAGGGCTTGAGCCTGCTGTACCTGGGCGTCCTGGGTTCCGCGCTGGCCTACATCTGGTACTACGACGGCCTGCGACGCATCGGTGCCACCCGCTCTGGCGTGTTCATTGCCCTCAACCCGCTGACGGCAGTGCTGCTGGGCGCACTGTTGCTGGGAGAGCAACTGAGCCTGGTGATGGGAATGGGCGGGGTGTTGATTCTCGGCGGCATCTACCAGTGCAACAAACCCCTTGCGGGCCAGGCGAAAAAGGCGATTTTATAGAGAATGCGGACAAAGGCTTTTACGCTGTGTAGAATCCGGTTACGCATACAATAATAAAGTCTTCTGGCAGCAGAAGCCTCGTCCCCCAGCCTGTAAGACAGGGTCGAAATGAAGATTCTCGGGTTTCAACTGATCTACGGTGACTTCCTCGCCCGCAGCGTGCGGGGCATCTCCTGCGCACCGCCTTCTTTCCTCAGCATTGATAGCAACTAACGATCCGTTAATTCTAAAAATATGATGAGGCGCCAACCATGGCAGATATCTTCGAAAACCCAATGGGCCTGATGGGCTTTGAATTCATCGAATTCGCATCGCCTACCCCCAATACCCTCGAACCGATCTTCGAGATCATGGGTTTCACCAAAGTCGCGACCCATCGTTCAAAAGACGTGCATCTGTACCGCCAGGGTGCGATCAACCTGATCCTCAACAACGAACCCCACAGCGTCGCCTCGTACTTCGCCGCTGAACACGGCCCGTCGGTATGCGGCATGGCGTTCCGGGTCAAGGATTCGCAAAAGGCCTACAAGCGCGCCCTGGAACTCGGCGCCCAGCCGATCCACATTGAAACCGGGCCGATGGAGTTGAACCTGCCGGCAATCAAGGGCATCGGCGGCGCGCCGTTGTACCTGATCGACCGTTTCGGTGAAGGCAGCTCGATCTATGACATCGACTTCGTGTTCCTCGAAGGCGTGGACCGCAACCCACCGGGTGCCGGCCTGAAGATCATCGACCACCTGACCCACAACGTGTATCGCGGGCGCATGGCCTATTGGGCCGGCTTCTACGAGAAGCTGTTCAACTTCCGCGAGATTCGTTACTTCGACATCAAGGGCGAATACACCGGCCTGACCTCCAAGGCCATGACCGCTCCGGATGGCATGATCCGTATCCCGCTGAACGAGGAATCGTCCAAGGGCGCCGGGCAGATCGAAGAGTTCCTGATGCAGTTCAACGGCGAGGGCATCCAGCACGTGGCCTTCCTCACCGACGATTTGGTGAAGACCTGGGACGCGCTGAAGAAGATCGGCATGCGCTTCATGACCGCGCCGCCGGCAACCTACTACGAGATGCTCGAAGGCCGCCTGCCGAACCACGGCGAGCCGGTCAACGAGTTGCAGTCCCGCGGCATCCTGCTGGACGGCTCTTCGGAAGCTGGCGACAAGCGCCTGCTGCTGCAGATCTTCTCGGAAACCCTGATGGGGCCTGTATTCTTCGAATTCATCCAGCGTAAAGGCGACGATGGTTTCGGCGAGGGCAACTTCAAGGCACTGTTCGAATCGATCGAACGCGACCAGGTGCGTCGTGGGGTACTGGCCACCGAGTAACCCTCGACAGGCTTGAACACAGAGCCCGATCAGGTCCTGCCTGATCGGGCTTTATATTGCCTGTCGGTTGGCGATAGTGAATGTGTTAATGTTTGCGCCTTTGTTTCCCAGCCCTTGACCGATGCCTCGATGAACACACCCAGACCGTCCCTGACCTTGACCCTGTTGCAGGCCCGTGAGGCCGCCATGGCCTTTTTCCGCCCCTCGCTGAACCAGCACGACTTGACCGAGCAGCAATGGCGGGTCATCCGCATCCTGCGCCAGAACGGTGAGCTGGAGAGCCACCAACTGGCAAAGATGGCCTGCATCCTGCCGCCGAGCATGACCGGCGTGCTGACCCGCCTGGAGCGTGACGAGTACGTCAGCCGCCGCAAATCCCCGGAAGACCAGCGCCGCCTGTTCATCACCCTGACCGACAAGGGCCAGGCGTGTTTCGAGTCCATGAGCGGCGACATGGAAATCAACTACCAGAAAATCCAGCAGCAATTTGGCGAGGACAAGATGCAAGCCTTGTTGGCCTTGCTCAATGAGCTCAAGCAGATCAAGCCCTGATCCCCAGCGGCGCCCGAACCTGGCCTGCCCAGGCCCATGCGGGCGCGTCGATCAGTTGCGGCGCTGGCGCAGCAGGTGCCTGACCCCTTCGAGCACCAGCACCAGCACCGCCAGCCAGACCGGGATGTAAGTCAGCCATTCCCCGGCCTTGATGCTTTCCCCCAGCAGCAGGGCGACAAACAGCAGCAACACCGGCTCCACATAACTGAGCAGGCCGAACAGGCTGAAGGCCAGCAAGCGACTGGCGATGACGTAGCACGCCAGCGCCGAGGCGCTGATCACCCCCAGCAGAGGAATCAGCAGGTACAGGCCGGGATGGCTGTCCACCACGGCAAATCCCTGTTCGCCGCCTTGCACAAACCACAGTGCCACCGGGATCAACAGCGCCATGTCCAGCCACAGGCCACCCAGATGATCGGTGCCAAGGCGCCGCCGCAGGACGAAATACACCGGGTAGCCCACGGCCACCACCAGGGTCGCCCAGGAAAAACTGCCCACTTGATACAGCTCGTTGAGCACCCCGAGGCAGGCCAGCAGCGTGGCCACTTTCTGCAGGCGCGACAGACGCTCGCCATACACGATGCGTCCGGTCAGGACCATGGTCAGCGGCAGCAGGAAGTACCCCAGTGACACATCCAGGCTGTAGCCGTTGAGTGGCGCCCACATGAACAGCCAGAGCTGCACCCCCACCAGGGCCGACGACAGCAGCAGCACCAAGCTCAGCAGCGGTTTGCTTGCCACCTGGCGCAGCACTTGGCCGACCCGGTGCCACTCGCCGCTGAAGATCATGAACAGGGTCATGCAGGGCAGGGTCAGCAGCATCCGCCAGCCGAAAATCTCCACCCCGGTCAGGGGCGTCAGCAGGGAGGTGTAGAAATACATGACGGCAAACAGCACCGACGCCAGGACCGATAACGCAATTCCTTTAGACACACTGTCCTCGTAATACCCGAACGCTCGGGACACATAGAAATAGGGGGGAGAAGCGAGGGGGAATATAGAGGGTCAGGCGCGAGTTTTTTGCTCTGATTGCGCCATCGCGGCGGGATTTTTTCTCGTTTATGGCCACAGTGCCGCCGAGCCTGCTGAGCCCAAGGCCGGTGGCGCGCGCCTTTGCGCCGCCACCGGCAGCGTTCAGCCCAGGTGCGGAAAACGACCGGAGACGAAATGACTCACATCGTTGAAGCCTGGGGTCGAGGCGTGCCCCGGGGTCACCAGGGCGTCGATGAAGGCTTCGTCCTCAGGGCTGATCTTCACCTGAAGGGCCCGGGTGTAAGCGTCCCACTGGGCTTCGGTGCGCGGGCCGACAATCGCCGAACTCACTGCCTGGTTGTTCAGCACCCAGGCGATGGCGAACTCGACGATGCCGACCCCGCGGCCCTGGGTGTATGCCTGGATCTGCTGGGCGATGCGCAGGGATTCCACCCGCCACTCGGTTTCCAGGATGCGCTTGTCCTGGCGTCCGGCGCGGCTGCCGCTGTCCGGGGCCACGTCCGGCGCGTACTTGCCGCTGAGCACGCCACGGGCCAGGGGGCTGTAAGGCACCACGCCCAGGCCATAGGCCTTGGCCGCGGTGATCTGCTCGGCCTCGGCCTGGCGGTTGACGATGTTGTACAGCGGCTGGCTGATGACCGGGCGGTCCACACCCAACTGGTCGGCCACGCGAATGGCCTCGGCAATCCGCCAGCCCCGGTAGTTGGACAGGCCCCAGTAGCGGATCTTGCCCTGGCGCAGCAGGTCGCCGATGGCCGAGAGGCTCACCTCCAGCGGGGTGTTGTGGTCCTCGCGGTGCAGGTAGTAGATGTCCAGGTAATCGGTGCCCAGGCGGGTCAGGCTGGCCTCGATGCCGTTGAAGATGTGCTTGCGGCTCAGGCCGCTGCGGTTGGGCAGGCCGTCCACCGGGCCGAACCCCACCTTGGACGCCAGCACCCACTCATGGCGGTGGCGGGCGATGGCTTCACCGACGATTTCCTCGGAGCGGCCCTGGGTGTAGACGTCCGCGGTGTCGATGAAGTTGATCCCCTGGTCCCAGGCCTTGTCGATGATGCGCAGCGAGTCTTCGGTGCTGGTCTGCTCGCCGAACATCATGGTGCCCAGGGTCAGGCTGGAAACCTTGAGACCGGAGTGGCCGAGGGTGCGATAGCTCATGGGCGAAATCCTTGTGCTAGAAGGGTGGCCGGGGCATCTCCGGCCATGGGGGGGCGATCATCAAATACCACAACGCCCGGGTTCTGCAATGCCTGAATGGCGCTTCCTCGCCGGGGCCGGCTTTTCGGCAAAGAGGTCCGTGAGATCGCCTGCAAGGACTTTGCGCAGGAGCCGGCTTGCCGGCGAACCGCGCAGCGGCCAGCTGCCCCGGGCCGGTGCTGGTCAGGGGCACAGCGCCCGACAGCGCTGCAACACAAAGCTGTGCAGCAGGCGCACCCGCTCGGAAACCTGCAGGCGATGAGGACACAGCAGATTGAACGGCGCCAGTTCCCCTTGCCAGTCGCCGAGCAGCGGCACCAGGCGCCCGGCGCGAATGTCCTCGGCCACGTCCAGCCGGGCCTTGTAGACAATGCCGTGGCCGGCCAGGGCCCAGCGCCGGGCCACTTCGCCGTCGTCGCACAGGTAGTCGCCGCGCACGGGCACCTCGCGAGTCTCGTCGCCACGGCTGAAACGCCAGCTGTCATAGGGCTGGCCGTTACGCAGGTAGAGCAGGGCACTGTGGTGCGACAGGTCTTCGGGGGACTGCGGGGTGCCGCAACGGGCCAGGTAAGCCGGGCTAGCGCACACCAGGCGACGATGTTCGGGGAGGATCGGCAGGGCCACCAGGCTCGAGTCCGCCGGCACGCCAAAGCGCAGGGCCACATCCACGGTGTCGCGGAACAGGTCGGCGTGGCGGTCATTGAGCCGCAGTTGCAGGCGCAGTTGCGGGTGTTCGGCCTTGAACTCGTCAAGCCACGGCAGCAGCGCGTTACGTCCGAAATCCGAGGGCGCCGACAGTTGCAGCACACCGGCCAGGCCCTGGCTCTGCTGCTTGAGCGCCTGCTCACCATCCTCCAGGTTGGCCAGGGCCAGACGCACGCTTTCCAGGTAGCGGCGCCCCTCTTCGGTCAGGCGCATGCTGCGGGTGGAGCGCGCCAGCAGGCGGCTGCCCAGGCGGGTTTCCAGGCGCTTGAGGGCGATGCTGGCCGCAGCGGCCGTCATGCCCAGGGAGCGGGCGGCGGCGGAAATGCTCCCGGAATCGGCCGTGCGCACGAAAATTTCCAGGTCGAGGATTGAGCTCATTAGTAAAAATCCTTTAAAGATCTTTGCGTTTTAGCGGGATTTTTCCTCGATTGGCAAGCTGTGAAGATGCAATCACCTTTACATGACCCAGGTGATCGCAATGACTCTTTCCAATCCAAGCTTGCAGCACAAGACCGTGGTGGTGATTGGCGCCGGCAGCGGCATCGGTGCTGCCGTGGCCCGTCAGGCGGCCGCACGCGGAGCCAAGGTGGTACTCGCCGGGCGCAGCCTCGAAGCCTTGCAACGGCAGCAGGCGCAGTTGCCGCCCTCAGCCCGCAGCCTCGCCGTGGACATCACCGACGCCGCCAGCCTCGGTGATCTGTTCAGCGCCGTGGGCGCCTTTGACCATCTGGTGATCAGTGCCGGTCCGGCGATCACCGCCAAGCCCCTGGCCGACACCGATCTGCTGGATGCCCAGCGGGCGTTCGAGGTGAAGTTCTGGGGCGTGTGGCGCGCGGTCCAGGCGGCGCTGCCCCATCTGGCGGCTCAAGGCAGCATCGGCCTGACCTCAGGTTTGCTGTCACGCAAAATGGTCCCCGGACAAGTGCTCAAGACCACCCTCAATGCCGCCCTCGAAGCCCTGGGCAAGCACCTGGCCAAGGAGCTGGCGCCACGCCGGGTGAATGTCATCAGCCCTGGGGTCACTGCCACCGAAGCCTATGCCGGGATGCCCGAGGAGGCGCGTCAGGCGATGTTTGCGCGCACCGCCGCCAGCCTGCCGGTGGGCCGTGTCGGCCAGCCGGATGACATCGCCGCAGCCTTTATCCTGGCCATGGAGAACGGCTTTATCAGCGGCAGCCTGATCGACGTCGATGGCGGTGGCCTGCTATGAGCTGGCGCTTCGATCACCTGGCGTTCAACTGTGCCGAGGGCCAGGCGTTGCAGCAGGCATTCGCCGATCTGTTGGGCCTGCAAGCGGGACGGCGTCCACCGTTTCCCTTTCCCGGACGCTGGCTGTATCAGGACCGGCAGGCGCTGGTCCACGTCATCGAACAGGCCGATAGCCCAGAGCCGCAACTGAGTCACATCGCCTTCAGCACCCAGGAGGCGGCCGAAGCCGTGTTGCAGCGGGTGCAAGCCAGTGGCCTGGAGCATCAGGTGGCGCAGGTCCCGGAAGACGGCATCTGGCAGATCTTTGTCCGTCTGCCCGGCGGCCTGGTGCTGGAGCTGGATGCTCCGGCGTCGGGGGAGTTGAGCATCAGCCACGACTACGCCCGGCACGGTGGCGCCCCGAGCTGAGGCCGGCCATGAAAAAGCCCGTTGGAGCAGAGGCTCGAACGGGCTTTTTTCGTTGTTGGGCGGTGTGTTGCCGGGGTTCAGCGGTTCAGGGTGCGGGTCATGCGCAGGGCCAGCAGGCTACCGCCGACAATCACCCCGGCCAGCAGGTACAGCGCGGCATCGGTGGAGCCGGTGCTGTCCTTGACCCAACCGACCAGGTAGGGGCTGAGGAAGCCGGCCATCTGGCCCATGGAGTTGATCAGCGCCAGGCCACCGGCCGCGGCTCCGGCACTGAGCAGGGCGGTGGGCACCGGCCAGAACATCGGCAGGCCGGTGAGGGCACCCATGGTGGCGAGGGTCAGGCCGAGGATGGCCAGGGCCGGGGTGCTGGCGAAGTTCACCGCGATCAGCAGGCCCACGGCGCCCATCAGCATCGGCACCACAAGGTGCCAGCGGCGCTCCTTGCGCAGGTCCGCAGAACGGCCTACCAGCAGCATGAACACCGCCGCCAGCAGGTAGGGAATCGCACTCAGCCAGCCGATCACCAGATTGTCGGCAAAGCCCAGGTTCTTGATGATCGACGGCAGCCAGAAGTTGATCGCGTAGACCCCGCTCTGGATGCAGAAATAGATCAGGCCGAAGGCCCAGATCGCCGGATTCTTGAACACGGCCGCCAGGGAATCGCTGGCGGTTTTCGGCTGGTTGGCGGCGTCTGCGGCCTGGTCGGCCTCCAGCACCGCGCGTTCAGCCGGCGTCAGCCACTTGGCGTGGGCGAAGCTGTCGCTGAGCAGGAAGAACGCCAGGGCGCCGAGTACCACCGTGGGAACGCCCTGCAGCAGGAACATCCACTGCCAGCCGGCGAGGCCGCCTTGTCCGGCCGCGAAGTGATTGAGAATCCAGCCGGAAAACGGGCTGCCCAACAACCCTGAGACCGGGATCGCCGACATGAACAGGGCCATGATCCGGCCCCGGCGGAAGGTCGGGAACCACTGCGAAAGGTACAGCACCACCCCGGGGAAGAAGCCGGCTTCGGCGGCTCCGGTGAACAGGCGCAAGGTATAGAACTGGGTCGGCGTGGTGACGAACAGCAGGCAGGTGGACAGGGTGCCCCAGGTGATCATCATCAGCGCGATCCAGCGCCGTGGGCCGAACCGGTTCAGCGCCAGGTTGCTCGGTACGCCGCACAGCACGTAACCGATAAAGAAGATCCCGGCGCCCAGGCCGTATACCGTTTCACTGAATTTCAGGGCATCGAGCATCTGCAACTTGGCGAAGCCAACGTTGACCCGGTCGAGGTAGTTGAACAGATAGCAAACGAAGATGAAGGGGATCAGGCGCAGGGTGATGCGCTTGTAGACGGCGTGCTTGTCGTCAGCCTGGGCCAGTGGGGCAGCGGCGCTCTGTGACATGGAGTGTCTCTCTTTATTATGATTTTTTGCGGTGCAAGGGTAACGTTGACCGCCCCGAGAGTCTCAGTCACACCGAGGTCGCTGTCTTTGTGCCGGCGCACAGCGATTGGCCGCCGACCCTGTGCCACTGAACAACGTCCAAGGACCTTCCCTCTATGTTCGAACTCGATCATGACCTGGCGCAGGACATCGTCGACCGCACGATGGCCATCCTGCCCTACAACGTCAACGTCATGGACAGCCAGGGCTTGATCCTGGGCAGCGGCGAGCCGGAGCGCATCAACACCCGCCACGAAGGCGCGCAACTGGTGCTGGCCAACGGCCGTGTGGTGGAGATCGACGAGCCCACCGCGCGCCAGCTCAAGGGGGTGCAGCCGGGGATCAACCTGCCGTTGCTGCACGACCAGCGGCTGATCGGTGTGCTGGGCATCACCGGCGATCCGGCCTTGCTGCGCACCTACGCCGAACTGGTGCGCATGACCGCCGAGATGCTGGTGAGCCAGCGCCACCAACAGGCCGAACAGCAATGGCGGCGCCAGCGTTGTGACGATCTGCTGGCCCTGCTGTTGAGCGACAGCGGCGACTCGCCACGGCTGGTGGACGAAGCCCGGCAGATGGGCCTCAAGCCGCAATTGGCGCGCACCCCTTACCTGTTCGAACTGGCGCCGGAGCAGCCCGTGGGGCACGGCGTCGAGACCCTCAGCACCTGGCTGATGAGCCGCTACCCGGACAGCTGGTGCGTCAGTTCGTCAAAGACCTCCCTGCTCTGGTGTCGCCCGGCGAACTTCAGCCTGGACAACCCGCGCCTGCTGGAAAAACTCGACGGCCAGGGCTGGAACATCCTGCGGGTTGCCGTGGGCGGGCAGGCTGAGGGGCTGGCCGGTTTGCGCCGTTGCTATCGTCGGGTCGGCGACCTGTTGGCCTACGGCCGCGACCTGCTGCCGGACTCGCGCCTGCTGACCCTCAACCGCTACCGCCTGCCGGTGATGCTCTGGCGCCACCGCAACGACGACGCCCTGGACGAGTTGCTGATACCGTTGCGCAAGGTGCTGGCCAAGGACAGCAACGGCCAGTTGCTGGCGACCTTGCGCAGCTGGTGCGACCACGATGGCCAGAGCCAGGCCTGCGCCGACGCCCTGGGCATTCACCGCAACAGCCTGCGCTACCGCATGGAGCGGATTGCCGAACTCAGCGGCGTCGACCCCTTGCGCCTGGACGGCATGCTGGCCCTGTACCTGGGGGTGCAATTGCTGCCCCCCAACACGGCTCAACACAATCCCCTGTAGCCGCTGCCGAGCCATGGCGAGGCTGCGCAAAGGCCCGCAGGGCCTTGCTTGGCAATCTCCCGTCAAACCTGCATCGCCTTCAAAACCCTCGCGAGCTCTCCGCACCCGTTCGCAGCCTGCGGCAGCGGTTTCAACGCTAGGCGAGGTTGCGCCGTTGTAGCAATGAACAATAAAGCGCCCCCGGACTTGTGCAGCGGACCGGGGCCAGCGCCTGCGCCAAGTGGCAGCATGGCGGCACAAGAACCGGAGAACACCCCATGAAGATCATCATCGCCCCCGACTCGTTCAAGGACAGCCTGAGTGCCGAAGGCGTGGCCCAGGCCATTGCCCTGGGGCTGACCGAGGTCTGGCCCGACGCCGAGCTACGTCAATGCCCGATGGCCGACGGCGGCGAGGGCACGGTGGAGTCGATTCTCGCCGCTTGTGACGGGCAGCTGCGCAGCCATCGGGTCCAGGGGCCGCTGGGGGCGACGGTCGAAGCCCGCTGGGGCTGGCTGCCCCAGAGTCACACGGCAATCATCGAAATGGCCGAGGCCAGCGGCCTGCAATTACTGGCGCTGGACCAGCGCGATGCCTGCAACAGCAGCACCTTCGGGACGGGGGAACTGATCCTGGCCGCGCTGGAGGCCGGGGCCCAGCGCATCATCCTGGCCATCGGCGGCAGCGCCACCAACGATGGCGGCGCCGGTGCCCTGCAAGCCCTGGGTCTCAAATTGCTGGATCGCCAGGGCCAGGTACTGCCCCGGGGTGGTCTGGCCTTGGCTGATCTGGCCGGTATTGAGCTCGATGGCATGGACCCGCGTCTGGCCCAGGTACGTTTTGAAATCGCCGCCGACGTCAACAACCCGCTGTGTGGCGAGCACGGTGCCTCGGCGATCTTCGGCCCGCAGAAAGGTGCCTCGCCGCAACAGGTGCAAGCGCTGGACCGGGCCCTGGGGCACTTCGCCGACCTGTGTGCCCAGGTGTTGCCCAAGGACCTGCGTGACGAACCCGGCAGCGGCGCGGCGGGCGGCCTGGGGTTTGCCGCCAAGGCGTTCCTCGGCGCGCAATTTCGCCCGGGGGTCGAAGTGGTGGCGGAGCTGGTGGGCCTGGAGCAGGCCATACAGGGCGCCGATCTGGTGATTACCGGCGAAGGACGTTTCGACGCCCAGACCCTGCGCGGCAAGACCCCCTTTGGCGTCGCACGTATTGCCCGGGAGCAGGGCGTTCCGGTGATCGTGATTGCCGGCACCCTGGGCGAGGGTTACCAGCAGATGTACGCCCACGGTGTGGACGCAGCCTTCGCCCTGACCAGCGGTCCCATGAGCCTGGAACAGGCCTGCCGCGAGGCCCCGCGCCTGCTGCGCGAACGCGCCGCCGACATCGCCCGGGTCTGGCGCCTGGCCCGCAACGCCCGCTAGATACTCGCTGGAGCTGGTCAGCGAAGTTCGTTAATTAGGGCCGGTGGTGGGCATATCCGCTGCTGCGGTAATGGCCGCTTAGGGTTTCGTTCTCACGGTGGCGGTTTGGGGGGCATATCCATTTCTGCGGGGGCGGCTGGTGGTTTCGCCCTTACGGCGAGTCACTTTGGGGCCCCAAAGTAACCAAAGGGCTTTGCCCCTCCACTCGGTGCCTCGCC